>CAYXRQ010000032.1:0-7008 GCA_964466765.1 uncultured Bifidobacterium sp.
GCGTTCCTCCAGCAACTGGTCATGGAGAGCCACGGCACGTCCGTGGGGACGGACGGCCGCGAGGTGATGCACCAGACGAGCCCGGTCATCTGGGGCGACGCGGGCACGAACGGGCAGCACGCGTTCTTCCAGTTGCTCCACCAGGGGACGCGCATCGTGCCGGTGGATTTCGTCGGCGTCCGCGAGCCGACGGGAACCGACCGGGCCGCCCACGACATGCTGGTGGCGAACATGCTGGGCCAGGCGGCGGCACTCGCGCTCGGCAGACCGGGGGCGGCAGAACCGCACCGCGTGTTCCCCGGGAACCGCCCCAGCACGACCATCCTCATGGACGACCTCTCGCCGCGGTCCCTCGGCGAACTGGTCGCGATGTACGAGCACTCGACCGCCGTCCAGGGGTGGATGTTCGGGATCAACAGCTTCGACCAGTTCGGTGTCGAGCTGGGCAAGGAGCTCGCGAATGCTCTCCTGCCGGAGGTCACCGGCGGGGCCCCGGGGCCGGGCACACCGGCGACGCGGGCAGCGGTGCGGAGGTACCGCTCGCGCTGATCCGCCGCGGAATAACGGGGGTTGGGCGAACAGGTGTTTGCCCCTATCCTGTCGCGCATGGCGCGGGGCAAGGGTGGCAAGAAGGACGGCAACAACGACGGTGCCGAAGCGGATGCGCCCGTCGGGAAGGCGAGCGACGACGCCACCATCCGCATGCTCAACCTGGTCGCGTTGCTGTCGAACACGAGCGTGCCGCTCTCCATCGACGAGATCGCGATCGCCATGTCCACGCTCGACCCCCGGTTCCGCTACGGCGACGAGGAGGGACGGCGCACCAAGTTCAACCGCGACAAGAAGGAACTCCTGAAGATGGGCGTGCCCATCAAGGTGTCCACACGTTCCGGGCGTCAGGCCGGCGTCGGCGAGTACATCATCGACAAGGAGCGCTACGAGCTCATCGACTTCGGTCTCACGGACGAGGAGCTCGATGCACTCCAGCAGGCCGCCGCTGTGGTGCAACTGGAGACGCCGTGGGGCCGCAGCGCGGTGCAGTGGCTCGGTGGTGCCGTCGACGCACCGGACATGTCGGAGGCGGCCCGCGTGGCCACCGGCGGGATCCCGGCACTCGCACCGCTCTGGGAGGCAGTGTCCGGGCGCTGCGTCGCCACGTTCAGGTACCACTCGCGCATGCGCACGTTCCACCCGTACGGCCTGCTGCAGCGCAACGGGTTCTGGTACGTCGTCGGCACCGAGCAGGCCTCGGACGGGGTGCCGCAGCAGACCCGCACGTTCCGCGCCGACCGCATCGAGAGTGATGTCGCCCTCAGCGCTGCCGGTCAGTTCGAGCGCCCCGAGGGATTCGACATCCGCACGTCCATCCCGGTCGACCCCAAGACTTTCGGGGCCGGTGCGGACGTGACTGCAACCGTCCTGGTGGACAAGTTCCTCGCCAACAACGTCATCTCCGAGCTCGGTCCCGAGGCGGTCCTCGTCTCGCGGGACGACGGCTCGGTCGAGGTTCGCGTGCCGTGCGGCAACTACGAGGCCTTCCGCTCGTGGCTGTTCGCCATGGTGGACCGTGCGGAGGTACTCGCCCCCGCGGACGTCCGCGCCCGCGTCATCGACGACCTGCGTGCCCTCGCGGGGGTGGCACGATGAGCGGCAAGCGCGGCCCCGTCCCCAGCTCGGTCCGTGTCGCCCGGCTGCTCACGATGCTCCCGTGGCTCGTCGCGAACGGGCCGTCGGTGGCCATCAAGGACATGGCGGCGCAGTTCGGCCTCTCGGAGGAGGAACTGCTCGCCGAGATCGAGCTCGCGTCCACCTGCGGCCTGCCCCCGTACACCCCCGACATGCTGACGGGCATCTGGATCGAGGAGGGCACGATCAACGTGTTCGGTGCCCTGCAGTTCGACCGCAGGCTCCAGCTCACCAGGGAGGAGGCCTTCGGTCTCTCGCTCCTCGGGGCCGCGGCCGGCAAGCTGCGGGGGTTCAGGCGCTCGTCGGCGCTGCGCAGCGCCCTGAGGAAGCTGAAGAAGGTGCTGGGCGACGCAGAGGTCGCGGTGGAACTCGAGTCGCCCGCATTCCTCGACGAGGTGTCGGAGGCCGCGCGCAGCGGCCGCAAGCTCGCGATCTCGTACGCCGGCATGGCGAGCGGCGAGCTCTCGGAGCGCACAATCGTGGTGCGCCACGTGTACTCGGACCGCGGGCACTGGTACGTGAACGCCGACGACAGCAAGCACGACTGGACCCAGCGCACCTTCCGTGTCGACCGCATTCGGTCGGTCAAGGCCACCGAAGAGTTCGCAGAGGTGCGCCCCGGTGCCGTGGAGGTTCCCAACTGGTTTGCTTCTGAGGCTGAGGGCACCCAGGTCACGCTTCACCTGCCCGGGGAAGCGGCCTGGGTGGTCGAGTCCTACCCGTCGCGGAGCGTCACGGAGAACCCCGACGGTTCGGTGGACGTCACGCTGATCGCGTCCAGTGAGCACTGGCTGGGCCGTCTGCTGCTGAGGGCCGGCACGGGAGCCGAGGTGCGCGGGCCGGCGGAGTGGTCGGACCTGCAGGCCCGCACCGCGCGCGGCGTGCTGTCGCGTTACTCGCCGGACAGTTCCGGCAGCTGACCGGGGTCCGCCACGCCGAGGTCGTTGATGAGGTGCATGAGCACCTTGGCCGTTGCTGTGGCGTCAGACCTGGCCTCGTGGGCCCTTTCTCTCTCGATCCCGTAGTGGGCGCACAGCGCCTCGAGGCTGTGCTTCCGTGTCCGCCCGGAGTCGAGGCGCCGGGCGAGGGCGAGAGTGTCCACGTAGTCGGTGACGCGGCGGCTCATCCCGACGCGATCCGACTCTGCCTCGAGGAAGCCGATGTCGAAACGTGCGTTGTGGGCCGTGAACACGCGCCCTTCACTGATCGACCAGATGCGCGACAGGGCGGCCCGGAGAGGCATGCCCTCCTGCTCCACCATCTCCCTGGAGATCCCGTGGACATGCTCGGCGCCGTGTTCGTACTGCTCCGGCGATTCCGGCTTGACGAGGGTGTCGAACGACTCGACTATCTCGCCACGGCCGTTCACCACGACGGCTGCCATCTGGACGATCCGGTCGGTCGAGGGATCGAATCCCGTGGTCTCGAGGTCGACCACGGCGAACAGGGCCTCGGCCAGCTGGGCCTCGGCTGACTGGGCTTTTGCTGACTGGCCTCCGGCCGGTTCCCGGTCTCCGTTTTGTTCCATGTGGTTCACACTATGCGCGGGGTGTCGCAGCGACGTCTCAGGACGCGTCGCCGGGTGACATGGCTTTCATGAGGGTCTCGCGGTCGAAGTAGTCGCGCCACAGCGTGATCAGGCCGTCCCTCACCTCGAACACGCCGCACACAGGCAGCGATCTCCACGAGCCCGACAACCGGAGACGGTCGTCGCGCTCGTTCAGCACGGTGCCGTGCGCGAGGTCCCCGCTTGCGACCTGGCGCAGTGTCTCCCACTCGATGTCCTCGGCCATCGCGAAGAAACCGGTGAGTGCGGTGCGAATGCCGTCCGGGCCGTGGGTCTTGCCCATCGGCACGTTGTCGTACTCGCAGTCCGGCGAGACGAGAACGAGTGCGGCATCGAGATCGCGTGCGCTGAGGAGCGAGATGAACGTGGACACGAGTTCGTTCGGGGTGGAGGCCATGGCCACATCCTTGCACGGAGCCGGGCGCGGCCGGCCGTGTGCGCGTCAGAGCAGCTCTGCGGCGAGGCTCGCGACCTCGCTGCGCTCGCAGGAGGCGAGCGTGACGTGACCGAAGCACGCCTGGTTCGAGAACGCCTGGATGAGCACCGCGAGCGCATTGTTCGACTCGCCCATGTACGGGGCGTCGATCTGGCTGGTGTCCCCGGTGAAGACCACTTTCGTGCCCTCGCCGATGCGGGTGAGGATGGTCTTCAGCGTCGTGGGCTCCAGGTTCTGTGCCTCGTCCACCACCACGAACTGCCGGTGCAGCGACCTCCCGCGGAGGAAGGTGACGGACTCGAGGGAAAGCTGGTTGCGCTGCTGGAGATCGTCGATCATGCGCTTCGCGTCGTTGCTGCTGCGCTGGTCGGTGAGCGCCACGATGGCATCGTGGATTGCCGACATCCATGGGTCCAGCTTCTCGTCGAGACCGCCGGGCAGGAACCCGACGTCGGCACGCCCGACCGGCACGAGGGGCCTGTACACGGCGAGCTTCTCGTAGGTGCGCGACTCCACGACCTGCTCGAGCCCTGCTGCGATCGCCATCACGGTCTTGCCTGTCCCAGCACGGCCGTCGAGGGCCACGACGCTGACGGCTGGGTCGAGCAGGAGCTCCAGGGCGAAGCGCTGCTCCTTGGAGCGGGCCCGCAGGCCCCACGCCTCGGGCGATGCGGCCGGCAGCAGCTCGACGATGTCCCCGGTGCGCCGCACGAGCGCGGACTGCGAACCGGCCCGGAGGACGGCGAACTCGTTCTCGTGGAGCACGTCCAGGTCAGGGCTGTCCGCCGCGTCCACCTCGCCGTCCGCGTACAGACGGTCGACGGTCTCGCGGGGCACCTCGGTGGTGACCCACCCCATCGGCCTCGTCACGAGGGAGCGGCCGACGGGCTGGTGCTCGGCGGCCTCCAGGCCCATGTGCGCCGCCTTGATGCGCAGTCCGGCGTCGTTCGAGATGACCCTGGTGGGGGCGAGCATGGACTGGCCGATCGCGGCCCCGATGATGCGGTTGTCGGGGATCACCGGGTCCAGGCCGTTCTCCAGCAGGCGGTTCTTCTGGACCCCGTTCACCTCGATGTGAACGGTCGCCCCGTCGGTGTCCGGGCCGAGAGGCACCGGCTGGTGGATGGACCCCCCGGCCCGCCGGCGGAGATCCTCGATCGTGCGCAGGGCCGTGCGGGCCGCGCGCCCGACGTCATCGGTGCGCGTCTTCAGGCCGTCCAGTTCCTCGATGACCGTCAACGGGATGACGACGTCGCACCCGGGGAATGAATGCAGGCATGCGGGATCGGCAACGAGCACAGACGTGTCGAGCACTATTCGTGTCCGCGTGGATGTGGGGGACTGGGGGAGCTGGTCTCTCTCGTACATACCGGTGATCTTCTGCATCTCGCCGGTGTCAACCCTCTCGGTCACACACTCTCCCGTCGGCGGTGTCGAACCTGCCGGTCGTCCCCGCCCGGCGCCCGACGCGACAACTATTGCCGTTGCGCCGGGTGCGTCGGTGGATGCTCCGTGGACGTGCGTCTCGGTCCCGCAGACTCTCCCGGAGGGCCCGAAGTGGACCTTCCACAGGAATTTTTTTGGATTTTTTTCCGCCCTCTCAGGCTGGTTCCGGAAGGTGTGCAGAAGGTTCGTCGAGCCGCGTGCGCGAACTGTCTCCGCACCCAACGCCAGCACCTCCCGCGCGCATCTCTGCGACGACGGTCACTCCCAGATGTGGAGGCGACAACAATGCGCATCAACCCCGCAAACCCTTGCCAGTATTGGGTTTGCGGGCTGCAGGCATTCCCCGGCGATCACAGTCGTCCGTTATGTGGCAACTCGTGAGACGCGGCGCACAGTGACGCACACGGACCATCACATGACGCACGACGGACCCGTCGACGGACGTGCGCCGTGAGCAGCGCAGCATCACCGAACATGCGTGTACTTGCATTTGCAAGTACCGAAATGCTTGCAATGGTGCTCCGGAGGAGGTCAGATAGTCACACCACTCCGATCCGAGGAGGAACCAACAATGACCAAAGCAGAGCTCATCGAAGAAGTTGCGAAGGCCGCCGATTGTTCCAAGGCAGATGCCGAACGAACACTCGCCGCGTTCTTCGAACTTGTGGTGGCTTCTACCAAGAAGGGCGAAAAGGTGGCATGGCCGGGCTTCGGCGCGTTCAGCACCACCAATCGCAAGGCCCGCACTGGTCGCAACCCGCAAACGGGTGCGACCGTCACAGTGCCGGCTTCCACTGCGATGAAGTTCACAGCGAGCTCGACACTGAAGGCTCAGCTGAACCCAAACCGTAAGTAACCACTTACCCAACGAGAGGAAACTCAAAGTGGCAGCAAAGAAGAAGGCAGCAGCCAAGAAGGCTCCTGCAAAGAAGAAGGCAGCTAAGAAGGCAGCCCCCAAGAAGGCCGCCAAGAAGGCAGCCCCGAAGAAGAAGAAGGCAGCAAAGAAGGCGGCTCCGAAGAAGGCCGCCAAGAAGGCCGCTCCGAAGAAGGCCGCCAAGAAGGCAGCTCCGAAGAAGAAGAAGGCCGCCAAGAAGGCAGCCCCGAAGAAGGCAGCAGCGAAGAAGGCTGCTCCGAAGCGCAAGAAGGCCGCCAAGAAGAAGGCAGCAGCGAAGAAGAAGTAACAACTTCTTCGCAACTTCACGCACAAAACGATTCGGATCGAAAGTGTCGAGAGTGGGGGGCGCAAGCCCCCCACTTTTCGTTTCCCGGGTCGTCCCCGCGGCCCCGTGCGGGTCACACTGGTGTCATGACGGGGACCGCGGACACGCTCATCGATGACCTGGCCGCCGAGGTCTCGGACCTGGCGGGGATCCTCGCGTCAGCTGGTCCCGCCGCCTGGGACCTCCCCACACCCGCGGAGGGCTGGGACGTGCGCGAACAGGTCATCCACCTGTTGATGATCGACGAGCGGTGCATGTGGTCGATCTCTGATCCCGCCAGGTTCACGGCTGACATGAAGCAGATGGCCGCGGCCGGGGGGCTCGAGGGCATCCAGTCCGCGCTGCGCGGGATGGAACCGGCTCGGCTGACGGAACTGTGGGTCGAGGGCGCGGCCACCCTGCGCCGGGTCGGTGCGGCCGCGGACCCGAAGGCGCGGTGTCCGTGGTACGGCCCCTCCATGTCGGTCACCTCGATGCTCACCGCGCGGCTCATGGAGACGTGGGCCCACGGCCAGGACATCTGCGATGCGCTCGGGGCGAGCCGGGTGCCGACGGACAGGCTGCGCCACATCGCCCACATCGGCGTGAGGGCCCGTCCCTTCTCGTACGCGGCGAACCGACGCGACATGCCGGCATCAGACGTGCGGGTCGAG
>CAYXRQ010000032.1:7108-9947 GCA_964466765.1 uncultured Bifidobacterium sp.
CGGATCCGCCCGCGGAACACCTCCATCGCCGCCTCGTCGGTGGCCTTCATGGTGGACTCGAACTGGCTCTCGTGGCACTCGAGAGCCGCGAGCTTCGTGTCCACCCACTCGGTGATGTCCTCCGCATGGTTCGGCTCGTCGGCCTCCCACAGCAGCAGTGCATCGGGGCGGTGGTGCGTGATGCCGCCCGTCAGCTGGTGCTTGAGGAAGTGCGGGTCACGGGCGGCCACGATCGCGTCGCACACGTTCAGGCCAGTGTTGCGGTGGTCGGGATGGAGCCGGTAACGCTTCCACGGGTCGTGGGAGAGGACGACATCGGGCCGGACCGTGCGCATGGCGAGGGCCACCCGCTCGGTGACCTCCCTCGAGTGGGGGAGCTCGCCGTCAACGTACCCCAGGAACGAGACCGTGCCGGTGGCGCCGAGCGCCGTTGCCGCGGCACGCTGCTCCCGCTGCCTTGCGGACACGAGTGCTGCGGTGTCCGCATCCGGGTTCCACGTGCCCTTGGAGCCGTCCGTGCAGACGAGGTGGTGCACCTCGGCACCTGCGGCCGCCCATTTTGCGAGCGTGCCGCCGCACCCGAACTCGATGTCGTCAGGGTGGGCCCCGATCGCCAGGACGATTCGCGGCACCTCGCGGTCAGTGGTCCACTCGGCGTGCGAGGCCTCGCGCGGCATCGGAGTCTGTCCGGGGTCGTTCGCGCTCATCGTGCGGTCTCCTTCATGGTGTCGTTCCTGCGTCGCTGCAGTTCGTCGAGGTCGTCGGCAGTGTCGAGGTCGAGGGCGAGGTCGCCGTCCTCGACGACGACGAACCCGAGTCCGCGCCGTTGTGCCTCGACGGCGTGCGCGGCAAAACTCCCCGGGCCGTAGTGCAGGTCGAACTGCGCGGCGGCAGGCAACGACATCACGTTCGTCCCGTCACGGTGCCTGTCCGGCACGATCGAGACCGAGCCCCCGCGCGGGACGTGCGCGAACGACGCCGCCAGTGGCAGGTCCGCGTGCGCGATCACGATGTGGTCGGCACCGTCGGACACGGCGGCGTCCCACCCGTCCCGCACGGCACCGTTCAGGCCCGGGGTCGTCTGCCCGACGACCGTGGCCCCCGCCGCGCGGGCCCACTCCGCGATCGACTCGTCGTTGCACACGACGTACGCCCGCGCGGGTGCCGCCGCCTTCACCACCGTGTCTGCACACTGCCGGGCGAGAACCTCCCTGTCGGCGGGGGAGAGCACGTCGGCCAGCCGGCCTTTGGCCACGGTGAACGACTTCACGGGGATGACGACAGCGAGGCGCACGACCATCAGCCTACGAACGGGCGGCGAGCGGTGACCTACGCTGGGAGGATGGCGCCGATTCGCATGGCCGTCGTGGGGGCGGGGTCCTGGGGAACCACGGTCGCCTCCCTCGCGGCGGAGAACACCCCCACCGTGCTGTGGGCACGCAGGCAGGACGTCGCCGACACCATCAACCGCGACCATCGCAACCCCGCGTACCTGGGGGACCGGGACCTCAGCACGTCCCTGCGGGCCTCCGTGTCGCTGGAGGAGACCGTCGCCGGCGCCGATGTCGTCGTGATGGCGGTGCCGTCACAGGGGTTCAGGGAGGTGCTCACGGAGGCCGCCGCGCACGTGCGCCCGTGGGTGCCCGTGGTCAGCCTGTCGAAGGGCCTGGAGCAGGGGTCGCTGCTGCGCATGTCGGAGGTCGCGAACGAGGTGCTGCCCGGCCATCCGGTCGCGGTACTCACCGGGCCGAACCTCGCGGGTGAGATCGCCTCGGGCCAGCCCGCCGCGTCCGTCGTGGCCATCGATGACGCCGTGATCGCCACGGCGCTCCAGGGGATCTTCTCGCGGCCGACCTTCCGCGTCTACACGAACTCCGACGTGGTGGGGTGCGAGCTCGCCGGTGTGGTGAAGAACGTCATCGCGATCGCATCGGGAATCGCGACCGGGATGGGTTTCGGCGACAACACGCGCGCCACGCTCGTGACGCGCGGGCTCGCGGAGATGACACGGCTCGCGCTGCAGCTGGGCGGCTCGCTCGAGTCGCTCGCCGGTCTCGCCGGCATGGGCGATCTCATCGCCACGTGCTCGTCCACCAGCAGCCGCAACACCACGGTGGGTCTGCGCCTCGGCCGGGGCGAGAAGCTGGACGACATCATCGCGTCCACAACCCAGGTCGCGGAGGGCGTGCGCAGTTCGCGTGCCGTCCTCGACCTGGCACGGAAGCACGGAGTGGACATGCCGATCACGGAGCAGGTGGTGGCAATCTGTCACGAGGGCAAGAGCGCCGCCGATGGTCTCCTCGCCCTCATGACGCGTCGTGCGGCACCGGAAGTGCGCTGAGCATGACGGGGCAGGGGCACAGGGTCATCGGTGTGCGCGGCGGGACGTGGCGTGCCCGCGTCGACGGCCACGGCACCGTCGTGCCGCTCGACGGCTCCGCGCCGCTCGCCTGGCACGTGGCGGGAGATGACCGCTGGTACTCGCCGTCGGGCGAGCCGACCGTGCGCCAGAAGTGGTACGCCGGCTACCCCGTCACCGAGACACGCATGCGTGTCGGCCAGGGCGACATCGTGCAGCGCGTCTGGTGCGCCGCCGACCTCGGCGGGGTCACCGTCGTGGAGTTCGAGAACGAGACACCGGCAACGGTCGCCGTGGCGGTGACGAGGCCGGATATCCTCACCGCGCGCCCGCTCGCCGACAACCCGCCGATGGGGATCGACCTCCCTTCCGGGAGCCAGGTCCTGCCGCTCGGGCACAGGGCGACCGTGCGGATCGGCATCTCACACGTCGACCCCGCCGCGGGGCGGCTGCCCGACGACCTCCCGGGGCACCAGCAGG
>CAYXRQ010000033.1:0-7431 GCA_964466765.1 uncultured Bifidobacterium sp.
CACCGGTGTCCGTGAGCTTGGTCACTCGGCGCGGGCGCGGCTCCAGCTCAAGCAACCGGAGAGCCGTGATGATCCTCGCGCGGTCCTGATGCTCCAGCCGCTCGATGAACTTGCGCGCCCGGTTCTCGACGATCACCTCGTAGCGGCTCACAGACCCAGCTCTCGTGCGAGCTCCTCCAGGGGGACGGGCGGCTCCGGGTCTGGCTCGGCGCGGAGCTCGTCCAGCGCCGCGAGGTCCTCGAGGGTCTCGAGTGCGTCCATCAACTCGTCGTACCGCTCGTAGCTGATGACGACTGCCGTGGGGGTGCCGTGCTTCTCGAGGATCACCGCCTCGGTGCGGGCGAGTTCGATGACCTCTGCCATTTTCTTGCGTGCTGTGCTGATTGCCATGCGGGCCATGTGGGAAAATGTACAAAACAGAAGGCAGGAACGTACACAACCCATCCACCAACAGTGCGGGGAACGGGGTGAAGATTCCTCGGTCGGGTCCGTTTCCCGGCAGGGGGGACACCATGAACAAGTCACAGATTCTTGCGGCCGAGGCCCTCGGCACCTTCATGTTGGTGATGGGGGGCCCGGGCACAGCGGTGCTGGTGCCCGGTTTCGACGGGAAGGTGCTGATGGTCTCGCTGGCCTTCGGGCTCTCGCTGCTCGTCGCCGCGTACGCCATCGGCCCGGTCTCGGGCTGCCACATCAACCCGGCCGTCACCATCGGTCTGGCCGCCGCCGACAAGGTGGACCGCAAGCTGGTGCCCAGCTACATCATCGGCCAGCTGGTGGGCGGTGCCATCGGAGGTGCGGCGATCCTGGGGATCGCGGGCGGGATCTCCGGCGGGTTCTCGGCCTCGACGAAGAACTTCGCGGTGAACGGATGGGACGCGCTCTCGCCGGGCGGGTACGGGTTCGCCTCGATGGTGCTCGTGGAGGTCATCCTCACGGCGGTGCTCGTCTACGTCGTCCTGTCCACCGGGCACGCGAAGTTCGCGACAGGGATGGGCGGCCTGACCGCGGGCGCCACGCTCGCACTCATCCACATGATCTCGATCCCGGTCGACAACACGTCGGTGAACCCCGCGCGGTCGTTCGCCATGGCGATCTTCGCCGGCGGCGACGCGCTCTCCCAGTTGTGGGCGTTCTTCGTGTTCCCCATCCTCGGTGGGGTCACGGGAGCGATGCTCTACAGGTTCATCAACGACTGATCACCGGCGGGGACCTGGTCCCCGCGGCGTGCTGCTAGGAGAGTTCCTCGGCACTGATGACGCCGTCACCGTTGGAGTCGGTTCCCTTCAGTCCGGCGTTGCCCGGGAAGATCGCCTTCCACGTGCCGATGTCGACGAGACCGGTCTTCAGGAGCGAGTTCTGCGTCTGCACGTCCATCACGGCGCGCACCGTGCCGGTCCCGAAGTAGCCGTCCACATCCACGTCGTGCCCCTTGGCCTTGAGGGCCTTCTGGAGCACGCGCACCGCACTGCCGGAGTCGCACTTCTCGAGCGGCAGCTTGAAGTTGTCCACCCACCGGTCGCACTCACCGCGGAGCGCCTCGTTGACGACGCTCTCGGGCGGGGTGCAGCCGGTCTCTGCCACGTTGCGCAGCGCCACGTTGGCCGGCCAGATGCGGCACTGGATGGCCGGTGATGGCACGTCCGTGGTGGCCATGGGCTGGAGGTCGGCGCGGAAGCAGGACACCCGCCAGAGCGTGAGCGGAAGGGTGGTGTCGCACGTTGCCGTGGCAGTCCATGTGCCGGCGTCGCGACGGAAGAGTTTCACCTGCCGGCAGCCCGCATCGGGGCAGTTCCATGTGTCGCGGTCCAGGTTGCCGACGGCCCAGTTCTCCGTGCAGGTGCCGAGGATCATCTTCGACTTGAACGCGGTGCGGAGCCCTTCTGCGTCGCACTCGGTGACCGGTTCGTCGGCGGTGGAGAGCGGAGCCTCTGTCGTGGTGGTGACGACAGTCGTGGAGGATGCGGCGGCCGTGCCCGGCACCTGGTCCGTCGGCGTTGCTGAACCACTGGACGACCCGCCGCAGGCAGACAGGACGACGAGCGCGAACGCCGTGGCGATGCGCAGCCTCATGCTGGTTCTCCCGGCATTGCGGGGCGGTCATCACTCGCCGAGGCCACGCGGAGCGCGACCCAGATGAAGAGGAACTGGAACGGGAGGCGCACCCACGACACGACCTGGTCGGCGACGGCCCGGTCACGCCAGTCCCACGTCATGTAGAGGTTTGCCGGGTACACCAGCACGTACAGCCACACCGCAGCGAGGGCGCCGCGCCGCCGGGTGGACGGGCGCAGGAGCATGACGCCGATGATGATCTCGGCCAGGCCGCTGGTGTACGTCCAGAACGACTCGGACGGGGGGAGCCACGGCGGGACGATCTCATTGAAGAAGCCGGGGCTGGCGAAGTGCATGACGCCGGCGAAGAGGACGAACAGCCCCATGACCGCACCGATGCGGTTCCAGAAGTCCTTGTTGATCACGGGTGTGAACCTAGCAACCGGGCGCCCGGGCTCAGCCGGGGCGGCGGACCGTGAGGGTGACGATCTTCTTGAGGGTGGTGCCGCTCATCGTCACGGTCGCGACGCAATCGGACCGCGTGGTGGTGCGCACGATGGTGGTTCCGGACACCCGGCAGATCCTTGCGTACCTGGACGAGATGGTGACGGTCGTCCTCGCGCCTGCCGGCGCAGAGATGCCGACCCGCGACATTGCTGATGCGGCAGTGATGCGGGAGGCGGTGGACAGCAATGTCTTGGTGTGCCGGGTGGTCCTCACCGCAGGGGGCACTGCAGGGTTGGTGGCGGAGGGCGCAGTACCGGGGGCCTGGGCGACCGACGTCGGCGGTGCGGTGGTGACGACCGGAGGAACAGCTGTCGACTCAGCAGCGACCGGCGCCGCAGTGGTCGCGGGTGGTGCGGTGGTGGGTGCAGCAGTCGTGGGTGCCGAAGTGGCGGGAACTGTGGTGGTGGGCGCGGCCGTGAAGACGACGTCAACGGTGTCGACGGCCGTGAGGTCGACCGAGCACGTGGTGCCCGAGCAACCGGGAGTGCTCCACGAACCGAGCAGCCACCCTGAACCCGGGCTGGCCGAGAGCGAGGCGGACGACGCCCCCTCGATCAGCACGGTGCAGTCATCAGTGCAAGACGAACCGCCTGATCTGGTCACCGTGCCACCGCCGGTGACGCGCACGCGCAGCGACCGGGCCGGTACGTACGACGCAGATGCCGTCGCCGTGGCGGCCGGCGTGCTCGACCCCGGCAGCAGGTAGTTGCGCGCGACTGTGCAGTTCACTGTGCCGGCGGCGACCGCGCCGATGTCGACCACCGTGCGCTGCGCCGTCCCTGAATATGTGATCGCGCCGCTGCACTCCACCGAGGCCGGAGCATCGGCCACCAGCACATTGGCCGGCGTGGAGAACGAGAGGAGTACACGTGATCCCGAGTTCTGGAACGTGAGACCCGATGCCGCCGTCGGTGTGGCACTCACGTGTGCCGTGACACCGACTGACGACTGATCAGGGAGGACCACTGCGCACGACCACTGGCCCGCCGCCACCGTGACGGTCTGGCCCGCTGTCCCGCTCACGCTCGATGCACCTGACCTGCACGTGAACGAGCCGGAGCCACCCGTCATCGCGATGGTCCCGGAGCCGATGGTCAGTGGTGCGGAGATTCCCGCGGCCGGACGTGACTCGACCACCACCGCACTGCTCCAGTCGCCGGCGTGGTTGCCGTTCATGGCTCGCACACGGCAGTTCCAGAGCCCCGGCCTGGCGGTCATGTTCTCGATGCCAGGGGAAGTCCCCGTGCGCACGATGCTCCCTCCCCGGGAGTTGCACTCCAGCTCCCATGAAGTCGTGGAGGGACCCATCAGGCCGACGTGAACGCTCAGGGTGTTGGCGGAGGACGGCGGACGGGGGACGAGTCGGGGTGCCAGCGGAGTCACGACCGAATCGACGGCTTCCTCGGCGATGAGCATCCTGTCGTTGATTCCCGCGATGGACCGGGTCTGGAAGCTGGCGCCGGCAGCGAAGTTCCCGGACGAGGAGCATGACGTGGAAGTGGTGGTGCACCTGGTCGTTCCTGCCGCGTCGCGCACGATGGTCGACGTCGCCGGCAGGTTCATCTCCCACCGTGTCGCCGTGCCGGCCACGAGGCCGGGCGAGTGCCCGGGCTGGCTCCATGACACGGACCCCGAACTGCGCCCCGTCACGGCCGGACGCGACGGCTGCCTGATGTTCCAGAACGCCGAATAGAACGACTCGTCGGTGGGAACCCCGAAGTTGTCCGGCACACGCAGCTTGGTGAGTGCGATCATGCGTTGGGGCCCCATCCAGTGGAGATGGACCGGCTCCCACCAGTAGCCCCAGATGCCGACGCGTTGTCCCCCCCGGGGGAGGGATGTGAACGAGGTGACCCGGGACGGGGTTGACCGCGTGACGAGACCCGTGTTCGTGGCGACCTCGACGTCCGTGTCGGTGACACGGACGGCAGCTTCCCCCGTGGCCAGCACCGTTGATGGGGCAAAGGAACTCGACGTGATCGACAGCCGCCGTGAGGTTCCCGCCGCGAGGTCGACAAGGTGGAGTTGGCCGGAGTTGGGGAGAACGGTGACGTAGTTCCCGGACCTGCGGTACACACGCGCGCCGCTCACGTCGCCCTCGCGCACTGGACGCCCCGACGTGGTCGCCCCGTATCCGAGAGACTGTCCGAGCGTGACAGTCACGGGCGACGCCGAGTGGATTGTGACGTCGTCGTCGGTGACCGTGATCGGGTCGCCGGCATCCGTCGCCCCGACCGCGGAGAGCCACGCGGTGTGCGTCCGGACCACTGCGCCGGTGAGCGCATTCGTGACGACCGAGAACTCCGGCTTGTGGCCCGATGAGTTCCGGCTCATGCACGAGGCCAGCACCGTTCCGTTGTCGACGGTGAACCTCGGGGCTGCCGGGACGTAGACATCAGTCGTCCATGTTCCCGGTTGGCAGGTCAGGTTCGACGAGGCGAGGATTCGGCCCGGCACGTCGACGGAGACAGCCACGACATCGGCGCCATCGGTGTCGAAGTTGTCGTCGACCGCGTAGATCGTGGGAGCGAGCCAGACCGCTCGTCTGACGGGATCAAAGGAGGCGCCGCAGAATTCCCACTGGTTCGTGACGGGCAGTTCGATCTCGCGGGCGACCGAGGGGTCATCTATCGACACCGCCATGATGCCACCGTTCACCACGTTGCACCGGGCCACGATGACTTCACGCCTCATCTCGTCGATGCCGACGATGACGGGTGCTCCTTCCGGCATGGGTCGCGTTCGGACCTCGTTGTCGTCCATGATCACGAGGTTCTGGCGGCGCTCGGAACCCTCGGATGCGGTCACGGAGAACGCCGTGGCCGCGGCCACACCGAGAGACTCGCTGAACGCAGTGTTGTGGACGGAACCCTCGAAAACCGGCAGCTTCGTCGGCGTGACGCCGGCCGTCCACTCGGACGGGATCGACTGCGCAGTCGATGAGAGCGCGGTCACGCGCGCCGACACGGCGGGGAAGACCCCTTCTGTCGTGACGAGCGCGCACTGCGTGTGAGAGGTCACGCCGGCAGAGACACTGGCGGTCTCGACTCGACCGGAGAACTGCACCCGGTAGCCGGCCGTTGCCCCCGTGGCGGCCGCCCACGAGACGGTGACGCACCGTTCGGCCGACGTGGTGATCGTGACGCTCGCGGGTGTCGAAGGACGGGCGGAGTCCGCGATCGGGGTGAAGGTCTCCAGTTCGGAGTCAGCCCAGCCGCCCGGTGACCTGGCCCGGACCACTGCTGTGTACGTCGTGCCGGGATCCAGGCCCTGGATCACCATGTCCAGTTCGCCGCCCCTCCACTTGCGCACGATGTTGCCCGGTTCCAGGACCACGTCGTACGTCACTGGACGCAACTGGTACTCGGCATCGTCGGAGGGATCGACAGCATCGGTGATGCGCTCGGGCTGCTGCCACGTGATGCGTGCCGACCCGTTCCCCGACTCCACCACCACGTTCAACGGCGAGCTCGCCCGTTCCACGACCCTCACCCCGGCACCGGCGATCGTCTCCACGTAGATGGCACCGAACCTCTCACCGGCAACGGCCCTGCGGGCTGCATTCAGGAGAAATCCGCCGACGCCCGAGCTTGACCCGACTGCGTAGTCCCGCCACCGCGACTTGAGCCCGGCGTCGAGATCCGTGAGCCATGCACCGGCGAGGAGAACTCCCGCCGCGGACTCCGTGAGGGCACCGTCATCGATGAATCCCGAGCCGCTCGCCTTCACTGTCATCGTGGAGACGTCGAGAGCGACGAGCTGACCCTCATGGAGGATTGCCACCGTGTTCGTCCCGGTGTCGACGACATCGGCGTACCGGTGGGCATAGGAAGTGCCGTTCCAGGTGCCACCCGCGAAGACCGGCAACTGGAGATCGAGAGTTGCGAGCACGACTCCGCCCCAGGACACCTTTCGTACCGTGCTCGCCTTGGTCGGGGTGACGAGGACCCCGGCGTCCATCGCGTGGAGCGTGCCGACGCGCTCGATCCCCGTCACCTCGGACACCGAGTTGTCGGCCCTGTTCCACAGCTTGACCCAGCCACCAAGGTTCGAGCCGATGGCGACACGGGTCCCCCGGACGTCGATTGCGGTGCCTGCCTGCCCGCCGAAGTCCATCGTCGGCACGGAGAGCGCCGTCAGAGAACCCGAGGAACCGATCGCATAGCGCTTCAGCGAGGCTCCCACCAGCAGCAGCTCGCCGGTGGCTTGGTCGAGGTGCACTGCCTGCGCGGCCACGCCGGTGCTCGCCACGGACGTGGCGGTGACGGTGGAACCCGAGACCGACAGTTCGTACACGAACGCGCCTCCCTGGTGGGGAACCGCAAAGACCCGGTGCGTTGACTCGTGCATGATGAGCCACATCGAGTTCCCGCTGGGGAGGGTGCCTGAAGCAACCATGCGGCTCTCGACATCGATCGCCTTGATCGCCCGTCCCTGGCCCCCGGCCCACACCAGGTTGCGGAACTCGTCCACCACCATCGGTGCGCGGGCCGGTGACGGGTACGACAAGGTCGTGGTGTTCCACGCAGTGGCGACATCGACCGGCGCCGACGGGGTGCCTGAGACACCGGTGGACGGTGTGCTCGACCCACTGCCGTTCGTGGCGACAGCGGTGACCGTGTAGGTCTTCAGGTTCGTGAGGCCGTTCACGCGGACGAGCTTCTGTGTCGTGCCCTGGTCGACAGTGGTGGTTGACGTCACGGCCGAGCCGAGCGCGGGGGTGGCGGTCACGGTCACCGAGGACACCGCACCTCCGGTGGGGACCGACGGGAATTGCACCTCCACGTTCAGCCACCCGTTGCCCGAGCCGATCCTGCCCACGGTCGGTCTGTCCGGGGAACCGTCATCGACCGGAGTGACTGTGGTGGC
>CAYXRQ010000033.1:7531-9889 GCA_964466765.1 uncultured Bifidobacterium sp.
CCGGACATCGTCGCCGTCGCGGAATCACTCGTGTAGTACGCCGAGAGCGTGCCGACGCCGGGCGCCCAGACGTCGAGGCACGGTCCGTAGTTGGAGAACCAGGCCTTTGCATCCGTGCTGTCGGTGGCGCCCACAGTGATAGCCGAGGGTGCACGGGCGGGAGAGGTGGAGCAGGCATCCGTGTTGGAGTTGCCCGCCGCGACCACCACGACGATCCCGTCGGCGACCGCGGCAGCGATGGCGGCATCGGTGGCGGAGTCCGCGGGACCGCCGAGACTCATGTTCATCACCGCGGGGACGCCGGCCGTGTGGTGGGCGATAGCCCAGTCGATGCCCTGCACGATCGTCGACATGTAGCCCGAGCCGGAGCAGGTGAGCACACGTATCGGCACGATGGTTGCCGCCTTGGCGACGCCATATGTTGAGCCCGCGACGGTTCCCGCGACGTGTGTGCCGTGCCCGTGACAATCGGAATTGCCGCCGCCGGGGTCGCTGGTGCCGTTCCAGCCGGTCTGGACGCGGCCGCCGAAGTCGGTGTGGGTGCCGCGGGTCCCGGTGTCGACGATGTACGCGGTGACACCGGTCCCGTCGGTGTCCCAGGTGTATGTGTTGTCGAGAGGGAGAGAGGCCTGGTCGATGCGGTCGAGGCCCCAGGGCGGGTTCGACTGGCTGCCGTTGAGGCTCACGATCCGGTCCTCGGAGATCGACGCGACAAAGGGGTTCTTCGTCAATGCCGCGAGCTCACCCGGATCCGGGTCGACGAGCAGCGATTGGAACGCCGTCTCCGTGAGGACCTCGGCCTCGATACCGGCATTCTGCAGGTCGGCCGCGAGGAGGTCAGCGGACTGTCCGCGTTTCAGCCGCAAGATGAAGCGGCCGGTGCCGCCGGGCACGGCAGTCGGGTCATCAGCACGTGCATCAGACGGCGGGACTGCCCCGACCGACTCCTTCTTAACGAAGGACGTGCCGTTCAGTGTCTCGAACTCTCCGCCCCATGGGTCGGACTGTTCGAACGGAACCACGACATGCGAGGGCGCGGACGAGGATTCGCCGGCAGCCGTGGCCGGAACAGCCCTGGCCTGCAGGGGCACGAGAATGACGGCAATGCCGATGGCCCAAATGACCCGTGCGCGACGCCCCCTCACCGGGTGCAGGCTAGGCACAAACGTGCAGTGCAGGGACCCGATTGCCCCGGATTGTGGAGTTCAAACCCTGGTTCATCTGCTGAACGCCGTAACCACCCCGAGAATCGCACCGAAGGCCGCCTCGGAATCGACCTGCCACCGGACGGTGCAGTTCGGCGATGCCCGCGCAGGTCGACAAGGGTCGACCCGTTGGCGCGTTCGCCTCGACCGTCCGCGGTGCTGTTCCGAGCCTGCCGACCGTCGTTGCCGTTGCGAGCGTGATCTAGGAAGTCAAGATCTCATTCGACACCCGTGAAGTCAGTGTCGTCTTGGTTGCTCTTGCCCTGATTGCACGGTCTGCAGAGAACCTGGAGGTTCGTTATGTCGTTGGAACCTCCCTTCGATCGCGGGACGATGTGGTCAACCTCAAGGGGTGCATCGTCAGGCCCGTTGCCGCACAGGAGACACTTCCGGTCTCTCTTCAGGACCTTGTAGCGGAGCGACTCCGGCACAGGATCGAGTTGCAGCATCCCGCTCCAGACCCCGTCGCCTCTTCCCGAGACGAACTGAGCGATTCTCTGGTTGCAACTTGCGATGATCTCCATCCGGTCCACGAAACTCAGGGAGGTCAGGTCCAGCGAGATGACGGACTTGTCCGCATGGACGACGCCGTGCCTCTTCAGGACTTTCAGTGGCATCTGCCTGATGCGTCTCTCGTAGAAGCGGACCTGGCTCTCATCGGCCGCGGCAAAGGCGCGAGCGAGTTGATTGAGCGTTGCGACACCGCCTGCCTCGACGAGTGTCTTGATGAGCAGCGGTTGGTACACATGGCTCATCTTCATCTTGGTGTTGATGAACGTGATGATCTCGTTTTTTGTCACGTCGTGAGCGTATGTTGCAGTTCAACCTGGCGTCAGTCTCGGCTGAAACTCAACCCTGGAGCAACAGGCTTCAGTAGTGCCGGGGTCGAGTTGCCTCACCCGTGCGGATCATCAGTAGTCGGGCATCATCCCGGTGCCGACGAGAAAGAGAACTACCCCGATGATCCAGTTGCCACTGAAGAAACTGATCACACCTGCTGTCGCAACACAGAATCCGATGAGCCTCACGCACCACCCCCGTCAAGAACCTAACCAACACGACATTGTGAGCGAAGGTTTGGAAATGAAACGCACGCGGCAATGGAGCCCAAGAGGGGAATCGAACCCCTGACCTACGCATTACGAGTGCGTTG
>CAYXRQ010000034.1:0-9733 GCA_964466765.1 uncultured Bifidobacterium sp.
GCGGTGGTCGTGGGGCCCGAGGTGGAGGCCACCACCGTCCGCGACGTGTACATCAGCCGCGGCGGCGACCGCACGGCCACGGTCGTGGTGTTCCTGTCGAACCACGCCGTCGAGAACGACACGATCCAGGTCTCCGATGACATCACCGACGACCACATCGCGCGCGCCACCGTGCACCTGCGCAGCGTGCTCGTGAACAGGTCCCTCGCAGAGGTCGGAGCGATCAGCTCAACGAACGACGCGCATGTCGACGCCGTGTGCTTCGCCACGGTCAACGCCCTCTCGCGCCACCGCAAGGACAAGCCCGTGTTCGTCGGCGGTGCCGCGTCGCTCGCGGGGGCGTTCGACGCCGTCGACATCGTCCGCGACGTGCTCGCCACAATCGAGCAGCAGTTCGTGGTCGTCACGCTCATCCAGGACCTCCTCGACAGGGGACTCTCCGTCGCGATCGGCGCGGAGCACGGCGTGGAGCCGCTCGCCGCGTGCTCCGTGATTGTCGCCCCGGTCGTCGCCGACGGCGACGTCGTCGGCTCGGTCGGCGTCCTCGGGCCCACCCGCATGAACTACCCGCAGGCCCTCGCCACCGTCGAGGTGGTGGGCGAGCAGCTGGGCAGGCGCATCTCGGAGTCGGGGTCGTGAGCACCGACTTCTACGCGCTCCTCGGGGTCGACCAGTCAGCTGACGCCGACACCATCAAGAAGGCATACCGCCGCAAGGCGCGCGAGCTCCACCCGGACGCGAACCCGGGCGACCCCACCGCGGAGGACCGCTTCAAGGAGGTGTCGCGCGCCTACGAGGTGCTGTCGGACCCCGATGCGCGCGCCCGCTACGACCGTTTCGGCGAGGCGGGGCTGTCCGGTGGCGGGGGGATGGGCGACCCGTTCGGTGGCGGCGGCCTGGGCGACATCTTCGAGGCGTTCTTCGGTGGGTCACCGTTCGGTGGCCGTGGCCAGTCGGGTCCGCCGCGCGGCGGCGACGTGGAGGTCGCGGCGGCGATCACCCTCGAGCAGGTCTGGTCGGGCGCCGCGGTGTCGGTGGAGGTGGACAGCGCCGTTGCGTGCTCCGACTGCTCCGGCACCGGCGCAGGGTCAGGGACGCAGCCGGTCACATGCTCCGAATGCTCGGGCACGGGCCAGGTGCGCAGGGTGCGCCAGAGCATGCTCGGCCAGATGGTGACGAGCGGACCGTGCACCAGGTGCTCCGGCATGGGGCAGGTCATCGTCACCCCGTGCGGCACGTGCCGCGGGGACGGCCGGGTGCGCGGTCGGCGCACGCACAACGTGGACGTGCCGGCGGGCATCCGCAGCGGGCAGACGCTGCGTCTCACCGGCCGCGGAGACGCCGGGCCGCGCGGCGGTTCGCCGGGAGACCTGTACGTCCACATCAGGGTCCGCGACCACGAGGTGTTCGAGCGCGAGGAGGACGACCTCGTCGCCTACCTGCCGCTCTCCGTCGCCCAGGCCGCGCTCGGCACGCACATCGTGCTGCAGGCCTTCGACGGCGAGCTCGACCTGGTGATCCCCGCGGGCACCCAGCACGGGCGGGAGTTCGTGGCGAGGGGCCGCGGCCTGCCGCACCTGCAGGGCCGTGGTGCGGGTCACCTGCGGGCCCGGGTGCAGGTCGTGGTGCCCACGAGTCTGGACGACGAGTCCGAGGCGCTCCTGCGGCGGTTCGCGGAACTCAACGGCGAGCAGGTCGCCCCTGCCGACAAGGGGTTCTTCGCCAAGATCAAGTCGGCCTTCTCGTGAGGGATGCGCTGCGCTCGTCGAGCGCGCACGTCTTCGTGGACGACATCGACGAACCCGCGCTTGCCGATGATGACCTCCATCATCTCTCCCGCGTCCTGCGGCTCCGCGACGGCGAGCACGTCTCGGTCTGTGACGGTGCCGGGGGCTGGCGGATCACGGAGTGGAGGGGCGGCACGTTGCTCGCCGTGGGCGATGCCGTGCACGAGCCCGCACCGCCGCAGGTGACCGTGGCGTTCGTCCCCGTGAAGGGCGACCGCAACGACGCGGCCGTGGAGAAGATGACCGAGATCGGAGTGGGGCGCATCGTCGTCCTCGCACCCACCGAGCACAGTGTCGTGCGGTGGGACGCGGCGAGGGCGGGGGCGAACGTCGCCCGCTACGCGCGCATCGCCCGCGCGGCCGCATCCCAGAGCAGGCGCACCCACCTCCCGGTCGTGGAGGGACCCCTTCGCCTCGCTGACATTGTCGGAGACGGGTCGGTGGCGCTCGCGGAGCCGGGCGGGGACCCCTCGATGGATGGCGTCTCGACTGTGGTGGTCGGCCCGGAGGGCGGCTTCAGCCCGGCCGAGATCGCCGCGGCCCGCCGGACCGTTGGACTGGGAGGCACCGTCCTGCGGGCGGACACCGCCGCGGTCGTGGCGGCCACCCTGTTGGTCGCACACGCGGGGCGGTGAATGCACCACACTGTGTGGTGCATGCCGCAGTACTCAGACGACGAACTCCTCCAGGACTCGCCCTTCACCCGGCTCGTCGGGGAGCGGCTGCGCCGCATCCGCCAGCAGAAGCAGTGGTCCCTCTCTGATGTCGAGACCAACAGCGACCAGGAGTTCAAGGCGTCCGTCCTCGGTGCCTACGAGCGCGGCGAGCGCGCCATCTCCGTGCCCCGCCTGGAGCGTCTCGCTCGTTTCTACGGGGTGGGCATCGACCAGCTGCTCCCGCGCGACCAGCAGCGTGCCGCGGACACGGGCGACGCCTCGGCCGCGCCGAAGAAGCTGCGCATCGACGTGGCGAAGCTGTCGGGGATGTCCGGCCCGCAGTTCGAGATGCTGGAGCGATTCCTCCGGATGATCCAGGTGCAGCGCCAGGACTTCAACGGCAAGGTGATCACCGTGCGGGCCCACGACACGCGCGCCATCGCCGTGATGCTCGACGTCCCGGTGGACCAGGTGGGGGAGAGCCTCGCCGACCTCGGCCTGTTGTTCGTGCCCCCCGCCTCATAGCCTGCCCCCATGGCCGACTTCGGCGTCTACGTCCACATCCCCTTCTGCTCGCGCCGGTGCGACTACTGCGCGTTCGCCACGTGGACCGACCGGGGGCACCTGGTGGACGACTACGTGGCCGCTGTCCTGGTTGACATCGAACGCAAGGTGACCGCGGGGATGGATCGTGCCGACACAGTGTTCTTCGGCGGCGGCACGCCGACACTGGTCGATCCCGTGCACATCGCGCGCATCATCGCCGCCATCCCGCGCGCAGACGGCGCCGAGGTCACGGTGGAGTGCAACCCCGACAACGTCACCGCAGGGATGATGGAGACGTACGCCTCTGCGGGCGTGAACCGCGTGAGCATCGGGGTGCAGTCGATGGTGACCCACGTCCTCGGGTCGCTCGGCCGTGAGCACGACCAGGAGAACGTGGCCCGAGCCGTCGCGCACGCACGGGCCGCCGGGATCCGCCGGGTCAATCTTGACCTGATCTACGGGGCAGTCGGTGAGTCGCTGGACGACTGGCGCGTCACCCTGCTCGCCGCGCTCGAGATGTCACCCACGCACGTGTCGGCGTACGGCCTGACCGTGGAGCCGGGCACGCCGCTCGCCGACGACCCGTCGCGCCACCCCGACGACGACGAGCAGGCGGACAAGTACATCGTTGCCGACCAGTTGCTCACGGCCGCCGGGCTCGCGAACTACGAGATCTCGAACTGGGCCCTGCCCGGCGAGGAGTGCCGGCACAACAGGGTGTACTGGGACCAGGGCAACTACGAGGGGTTCGGCTGCGCCGCCCACTCGCACCGTGACGGCCGGCGGTGGTGGAACGTGCGCACCCCGGACCGCTACGTGGACCTGGTGAGGGCCGGCGGGTCCGTCGTGGCTGCCGACGAGGTGCTCGACGAACCGACACGGCGTTTCGAGAAGCTTGAACTCTCCCTGCGAACGTCCCGTGGGGTCCCGGTCGAGGTGCTGGACATGGATGCCGAGGATCTCCATGGCCTGGTCGAGGTGCGGGACGGCAACGCCGTGCTCACGCGGGCCGGCCGTCTTCTCGCAAACGAGATCAGCACGCGCCTTCACCCCTGAGGGGCGCGCCCGCCCTCTCCCGGGTCACTCGTCCCAGTAGTCGTCTTCTGATCCGTCGCCGGTGCACGCCGGGTTGTCGTCTGCGGACGTGTAGACGACCTCGAATCCTGCCGAACGGAACGACCGGTACCGGCCCGAGGTCGCGACGGCAAACCTGTGGGTGTAACTGTCGCCTTCGTAACACGGTGAATCCGCGTCCCGGGGGAAGTCGGCCGAGATGGTGAAAGTGGCCCGGCCGGACGTGTTGGTGGTCTGCAGCTTGTACCCGGACTTCGTCCAACCCTCGTCCGAGTCGAAGTACTCGAGCGCGACCTTGCTCTTCGACTTGCCGCGGCCCGTGACGCGGATCTTGACCACACAGTCCTTCTCGCCCTCGGTCACGTAGATGATCACGTCCTCGTCGAACTCGTCAATGCAGTGCTCGCTGACGTCGACGATCTGCACTTGCTGCTTCACCGCCGAGACGACGGCGGCTGACACGCCGGCATTCCCCGGCACGGCGCCCTGCGCCAGCACCATCGAGGAGGCGAACACTGCAGCCAGGGCGAGGGCTTTCTTCTTCATCGCCGAATTGTCCCACAGGCGCGGCCGACTTCCCGAAGGCGGTGTTCCGGGCAGTGCCCGCACGGTTCCCCGCAGTGGACACACTGTGCCCGTGGCGGCCGCGCCCGGCCGCTGGTAGCCTTGGGAGTCCCTGACAAGGGCGCGTAGCTCAGTTGGTTAGAGCGCTACCATGACACGGTAGAGGTCCCGGGTTCGAGTCCCGTCGTGCCCACCATGAATCGCCGGCTCGTGACCGTCGAGTCCCTCCCCGCACTCAGCGGCGCTCTTTTCGTGCAGCCCCACTGCGATGACGCCGTCCTCTCGTCGTACGGCCTCCTCTCCCGGGCGGCTTCCGGCACCGTCGTCACCGTGTTCGCGGGGGTGCCCGGTCGTGACACCGTGAGGCTCCCGGACGGGACGGTGCCCCCCGGCGTGACACCGCACGACTGGATGACCGGGCGCCGGGCCGAGGACCGCACCGCCCTCGCGCGGTTCCCTGTTGATGTCGTCCACCTTGAATTCCTGGAGCTGCAGTTCCGTGACGACCCGGATGAGTCCCGGCTCGTCGATGACATCACGAGGGAGCTCGACAGCCACTGCACGCCCGCCGTCAGCGTGATCATCGCGCCGCTCGGCATCGGTGCGAACCCGAATCACGTGCAGGTCGCGGCGGCGGTGAGGGATGTCTCGCGCAGGGCTGGTGTGCCCGTCATCTGGTGTGCCGATTACCCGTACGCTGCCAGACCGTCATGGCCCGCATGGGTCGACGGGGACGGCGCGTTGCCGCGCGAATGGGCCGGGAGACTCGGCGCACTCGGTGCGGACGGGTCCGAGTGCACCGTCGCTGCCCTGCTGCCGGACGAACAGGCGGCGAAGATCGCGACCTTCTTCCACTATGTGTCGCAGGTGGCAGCCACCGAGAGGGGCGGCGAGCACGCAGTCAGCGATCCCTCGCACGTGCGTCTCGAGGCGTACATGTCGCTCCCGGGGGTGCTGGGCGGCGGTTGAACCACGGTCACTAGTTGAGGCACGGTCGCCAGTCGAGCCACGGTCGACTGTGCCCGCGACCTGCTGGGTTACGGTGTCCGCATGGAATCTCTCGCGATGGCCGCCGCGATCATCATGCTGGGGATCATCCTGTTCGGGGTCGTCTCGGTCGTGGTGGCGACCCGGCCGCCGAAGCGCACGTGGTCCAAGGTTGTCGCGGCGGTTGCGGTCTCGCCCGCCCTCGCCGCCGGCCTGTGGCTCGCTCTCCTCGATGTGGGGATCGGCGGCCGTGCGATCGGGGCAGTGGTACTGGGCGTGGGCATCCTCGCCCAGCTGCGCATCTGGCGACGCGACTGACCCTCGGCGATGGCCGTCCTGCTTGCCCTCCTCACTGCGTGCGTCTACGGCACGGCCGACTACCTGGGCGGCCATGCCACGAAGCGCCTGCCGGCGATCGTGGTCACGTTCGTGGGACAGCTCGGCGGGCTGGTCATCCTTGCGGCCGCGGCGTGGTCGTCCGGCATCCCGGTTCCCGCACAGTCCGACTGGGGATGGAGCGCACTCGCCGGTCTTGCGGGCTCGACGGGTCTGCTCGCCTTCTACACGGCGATGAGCAGCGGGTACATGACGGTGGTCGCGCCGGTCACCGCCGTCACGAATGCAGCAATCCCGGTCGTCGCCGGGTTCGCCATCGGGGAACGCCCAGGCGCTCTCGCGCTCGTTGGCATGCCGCTCGCGATCCTCGCCGTGGCGCTAGTGAGTGACGTGCTCGGCCCCGACCACCGCCGCGCGCCCGCCCGCGTCGTCGCCATGGGGGCTCTCGGCGGGGCGATGTTCGGGATGATCCTCGTGTTCCTCCACCAGACGAGCGACGGGAGCGGCGTGTGGCCGGTGCTCATCATGCGTCTCGTCTCCACGCCGTACATGGCGCTGCTCGTGGCTGCGCGGCGGCCGTCATTCGCGGGCGTGGGCCGGCACAAGGGCCTCGTCATCGGCTCCGGTGTCCTTGACAGTCTCGCCAACTGGCTCTACGTGCTCGCGGTGCGCGAGGGTCTGCTGTCGGTGGTGTCCGTCATCGTCACGCTGTACCCGGCGACCACGATGGCGCTCGCCGTCGGGCTGGACCGGGAGAAGGTCCACCGCCCCCAGCTGCTGGGGATCGGCCTCGCCGCAACGGCGCTCGTGCTCATCACCCTCGCGTGATCAGGCGCCGCCGGCGTCCTTCGCGATCTTCTCGGACTCCCTCGCCGCGCCCTTGAAGATGCCCTTCGCCATGAGGGACGTCTCCTGCTTGCGGCGCATCTCGTAGATCTCGGCGCGGATCTCGTGGATCTCCGGCACGTCCGGGGCGGCCCAGCCCGCGAAGTCGGCGAGATGGCATGCGAGGCGCATGTCGCCCGCGACCGCGAGGTCGCGCGCGCGGCGCACGAGGACGTCGGCACCGCCGGCAAGACGCGCGACCTCGGCGCCCACCTCCGCGTCGCGCGCCGGCTTGAGCCGAGAGGCCGCACCGTCCCACCAGCCACCGAACTGGCGCCACACTCCGCGGACCACGAACTCGGGCTCGTCGTACAGGGGCCGCAGGTAGGGCCGCGCCAACGTCGTCGCGGGCACCTTCACCGTGTGGATGATCTCGTCGAGCGTCGCGCCGGCGTTCATCATCTCGATCACGTCCCGGACCAGGTCCTCGAGGGCGCTCGCGATCTCGTCGAGCACCCGCGCGATGCGTTCCCGGCCCGCGATGGGCAGCCCGTGGGCGGGCAGGAGCAGTTCGGGTTCCTTCGCCATGATCCGTCGCAGCGTGGCGGCCCACTCGATCGGCCAGCGCTGCACCTTCTGCGGGTTCCCTGCATTCGGGAAGTTCCAGATCACGAAGTCACCCGTGGCCACCCACTTCTTCTCGGGGAACCACGACCACAGGTGGTCGTCAGTCTCGCCCTTGCCGTGGTGGTACTCGATGACGGTGTCGCCGATGCGGTCGGAGAGGAAGTCACCGACGGTCTCGGTGACATCCGCGGTGTCGGGCGGGAGGAAGAAGGGGAGCGCGCGGCCGCCGGCGGCAGGCCGGAGGTCGTTCGTCATCCCGAGGTCGTCGCGGACGCCGCCGAACTGGCGTGCGTTGATGAGCCTGTTCCACTGGTCCGTCTGCCGGTAGCGGTCGAACCGGGCCTGCACGTTCTCGTGGCCGACGACGCGCAGCGGTGCGTGCCCATTCTCCTTGTTGTGGGCGACGAACGCACCGCTGCCGCCCACATGGTCGATGTGGCCGTGGGTGTAGACCAGCGTGTGGATGGGCCCCGGCCGCCACCGCGCCAGTTCGGACACGATCGCCGCACCGGTGTTGAGGTGACTGGCATCGAAACAGACGAGCCCCTCGCCCGAGTCCCACGCCACCGTGTGGCTGAAGGACTCGACCATGGCCAAGCCGTCGGCGACCTCCGAGAGCTCGCCCGTGGTCCGGTTCACGGGTCCCTCGGCGGTGCCCGAGTCGATGACGCGCTGCGACAGCGCCAGTAGATCCGCCATTGTGTGCCCCCTTGTTGTGTGGCCCGCCCCCGGCGGGTCCGGTGTCAGCCCTTTGCCAGGCCGAGTACGCGCTCGCCCAGGATGTTGCGCATCACGTTCGACGTGCCGCCCATGATCGTGTACCCGGGACCGTACAGGAAGTCCTTCGTGTAGTCGCCCTGCACCATCATCTCGGCACCGAGCATCCGCGAGGCGAACTGCGCGACCTTCTGCTCGTGCTCAGTGCAGAAGCACTTGGTGGCCGCGGAGAAGCCGGCCGGGGCCTGGCGCATGACCTCGCGCATGACGAGGACGCGGCCCACGAAGTAGCCGATCTCGAGATCCGCGATCTCCTGGCGCACGACCGGGTCGCAGGTGTCGGCCTTGCTGCGCGCGTAGCTGTAGAGCGCGTAGTTGGACATCAGCCTGTCGATGCCGCCGCGCTCGTGCTCGAGCTGGCGCATGGTCTGGCCGAAGGCACCGCCCTGCTGGCCGACGAGGTTCGTCTTCGGCACGCGCGCGTCGGTGAAGAACACCTCGCAGAAGTGCCGGTTGGTGGTCATGTCCTTGATGCGCCTGATCTCGATGCCGGGCGTGTCCATGGGGACGATGATCTCGCTGATGCCCGCGTGCGGCGGGCCGTCGTGGGACGTGCGGCAGATGAGATAGCAGTAGTCGGCATCGGCCCCGAAGCTGGTCCAGATCTTCTGGCCGTTGATGACCCACTCGTCTCCGTCGTCGCGGGCGGACGTCTTGAGCGAGGCGAGGTCGCTGCCCGAGTTCGGCTCGCTCATGCCGATGCACCAGGTGGTCTCGCCGGAGAGGATCCGCGGGAGGAACTCGTCCTGCTGTTCCTTGGTGCCGTACTGGATGAGCGCCGGGCCCATCTGCCGGTCCCCGAACCAGCTGGCCGCGATCGGGGCGCCGGCCTTGATCATCTCCTCGGCCACGATCACACGGTCGATCGCAGGGCGGTTGCCGCCGCCGAACTCCCTCGGCCATGCCATGCCGAGGTAGCCGTGCGCGGCGAGCTCGCGCGAGAAATCCTTCGAGTAGCCGTTCATCCAGCAGTCGTTGAACCTGCCGTACTTCCTGACGCCCTCCGCCGCCACCTCCGCGGCCTCTGCACGGAGGGCTCGCTGTTCGGGGGTCCAGTCGAAGTCCATCGGCGCCAATTTACGGCCCGCCGCTGCCCGCCACGCTATTGTGTACAAGTCTGATACAAGTGAAATCAGGCTCTTCGAAAGGTGCACACCGTGGCAAAGATCAAGGTTGACAACCCGGTCGTCGAACTCGACGGCGACGAGATGACCCGCATCATCTGGCAGTTCATCAAGGACCGCCTGATCCTGCCGTATCTCGACGTGAACCTCGAGTACTACGACCTCGGGATGGAGCACCGCGACGCCACCGATGACCAGGTCACGATCGACGCCGCCAATGCGATCCTGAAGCACGGCGTCGGTGTGAAGTGCGCCACCATCACCCCTGACGAGGCCCGCGTCGAGGAGTTCAAGCTGAAGAAGATGTGGAAGTCGCCGAACGGCACCATCCGCAACATCCTCGGCGGCGTCGTCTTCCGCGAGCCCATCATCTGCTCGAACATCCCGCGCCTCGTGCCGGGCTGGACCAAGCCCATCGTCATCGGTCGTC
>CAYXRQ010000035.1:0-9731 GCA_964466765.1 uncultured Bifidobacterium sp.
TGCACGGCTCCGCGCCGAAGTACGCGGGCAAGGACGTCATCAACCCCACAGCCGTCCTCCTCAGCGGCGTGATGATGCTGAAGTACCTCGGCGAGTTCGAGGCGGCCACCGACATCGAGCACGCCGTCCTCACCACGCTCCAGGCGGGGCAGCTGACCGGTGACGTGGTCGGCTACGACAAGGGGATGTCGACCTCGGCATTCACCAAGGCGATCATCGGCAACCTCGGGAAGCGCGCGGAGGGCTGGAACGTCCGCGCCGCGAAGAAGATCGAGATGCCGCAGGTGAGCAAGCAGCAGGTGTTCCGCCCGGCGAACACGAAGGAGATCGTCGGCAGCGACATCTTCCTCGAGAGCGCGATGCCGCCCTCGCAGCTCGGCCCCTCCCTCGAGACCATCTCGCAGGGCTCGCCGCTGAAGCTGAAGATGATCTCCAACCGCGGCACGAAGGTGTACCCGGACGGGAACCCGAACATCGACTGCGTCAGCCACCACCGCTGCCGCTTCGTCTCCCGCTCGGGCGAGCCGGTGCTCTTCTCCGATGCCCTCGCGCTCGCGCGCAAGATCAACGACGTGCACGAGGTGTGCCACATCGAGCGCCTGCTGCGCATCGACGGCGCGGACGGCTTCACCAAGGCACAGGGCGAGGACTGACCCACGGTCATGCCGAACCGGTCCCTCTATGCAGGACGGCGCGCGTCGCTCGCCACCAAGCACGACAAACTGCCCTTGATCGGGCCGTCCATGCGTGACGCGGTGGGACTCGAGGTGTTCTGTGCGGGGACGGACACGGACCGGTTCGGCACGTTCGACGGGGACGTCCCGCGCGTCGACACACCGTTCCGCGCCGCGGTCGCGAAGGCCCGGCACGGCATGGAGGAGTCCGGGGCGAGCATCGGCATCGCCTCGGAGGGCTCGATCGGGCAGGGCAACATGTTCCCGCTCGTGTCCGACCTGGAGATCGTGGTGCTGGTGGACGACGGCGAGGGCTTCGTGCTCGGCGAGTCTGCCGAGAGCCTCGAGACCGTCGTTCACTCATGGACGACGGATGCTGACGAACCCGACCATGAGGACCTCCTCCGCGCCGGGTTCCCCGGGCACGGGCTCATCGTGCGGCCCGACGGCGGGACGGGCCCCGTCATCAAGGGCATCCACCGGCACGACGAACTCGTCGAGGCCGTCAGGCAGTGCAGGGACAACGGGGTCGTGACCGTGCGCATCGAGTCGGACCTGCGGGCCCACCACTGCCCGTCCAGGCGGCCCGTCATCGAGACGGCGGCGCGTCGCCTGGCGGAGCGGCTCGCCGTCACCTGTGCGTCGTGCGGTTGTCCCGGGTGGGGCAGGGTCGATGTCCTCCGCGGGCTGCCGTGCGCCGCGTGCGGCAACCCGACGGAGGCGGTGATGGCCGAGATCGACGGCTGCGCGAGGTGCGGCACGAAGGCGACAGGGAAGGTCCGGGAGGCACAGGCGGACCCGTCGACGTGCGGGTCGTGCAACCCCTGAGGCGGTGGCGGCATGACGGACAACGACCCCTCACGGATCATCGACGTGGAGATCGGGCGGCTGAACGCGGCCGTGCGCGAGGCACTCCGCGGTCTCGGTGTCGCCGCCGACCCGGAGCCCTGCGACGGTGACTCCGTCATCGTCATCGAGCGCAGCCGCGACGGCAGCATGACCGTGGTGCCGGCTGGTGCCTCCGGGCCCGTGAACGAGGAGATCCTCTCGCTGTGCTGGTCCGTCGTCGCGGGCACCAGCATCGTGGGCAGGGTGTCGGTGCGGGCGCGGTACGGGACGGACGGCCCCGTGTTCGTGGTGATCGAGGAACCGGCATGAGTCACCTGCTGAGCACCGTGGGCCAGGTGTTCGTCCTGATCGCCGCCGCACCTGATGCGCGGGTGCGCGAGATCGCCATGCAGCTGGGCGTCACGGAACGGACCGTGATGCACGCCCTCACCCATCTCTCCGACGCCGGGCTGGTGACGGTGCGCCGCGAGGGCCGCCGCAACACCTACGCGGTAGCCGAGGAGGGAACCGTGACGGCTGGCCCCGTGGCGATCTCTCTCGCCGACATCGTGCGTCTCGCCCGGGGCACTTCCCCGGACTGACACTCTCGGGGCCGCCGGTCCCCGACACATGGCATCTTCTACATGTTTGTTGTTTCATGCTATGAAACGCATGTAACATGCCACGGTGTCCACCTGGGAGCTCATCACCCTGAATCTCGGGTCTCCCGCAGTCCTGGCGTTCGTTCTCGGCGTGTTCGCGGCGGTCATCAAGAGCGACCTGAGGTTCCCCGAGCAGGTCACCAGCTTCCTCAGTTCCTACCTGCTGTTTGCCATCGGCCTGAAGGGCGGCATGCGGCTGCGCGAGGCCGACATCGCCGACCTGATCGCGCCCGCCGGGGTCACGGTTCTTCTCGGTGTGCTGACCCCCGTCGTCGCCTTCGTGGTCGGTCGTCGCTGGCTGCGTCTCGACCATGCGAACGCAGCGTCGATCGCGGCGCACTACGGGTCGGTCTCCGCGGTCACATTCACCGCAGCTGAGACCTTCACCCGCTCGGCGGACACCCTGCGCGAGGGGTTCATGCCCGCACTTGTTGCCGTTCTCGAGATCCCCGGCATCGTCATTGCGCTCGTGCTCGCGGCCCGGGCCCTGGGCGGACGGTCGCTCAGGACCGCAGTGCACGAGGTGGTCACCGGCAAGAGCGTGGTTCTGCTCATCGGCGGGCTCGTCATCGGTGCGGTGTCCCCCGCCAAGTCCGTCGTGAAGGTCGAGCCCTTCTTCGTGGACCTCTTCATGGGGTTCCTGTGCTTCTTCCTGCTCGACCTCGGCACGCTCGCCGGCCAGCGCATGTCCGAGATCCGCAAGTCGGGCACGAGGCTGATTGTCGCGGCCATCGGGATGCCGCTCGTGTTCGGCGCGGTGGGCGTCCTCGCGGGCACGGCCGCTGGGCTGTCCGTGGGCGGGGCGACGGTCCTCGGGACCATGGCCGCGAGCGCGAGCTACATCGCGGCGCCGGCGGCAGTGCGCGTGGGCCTCCCGGAAGCCGACGTGGGCTATGCCCTCGGGGCGGCTCTCGGGGTGACCTTCCCCTTCAACCTCGTCATCGGGATACCGATCTACGCCGAGATCGCCTCGTTGGCCGCCGCATAGGCAGCGGCGCGGCGCCGTCCTATCCTTTCGGCATGGCCAGACGCGCAGTTGTTTCCTTGGTGATGGTCGCGGCGCTCGCGTCGTGCGGCGGTTCGGAATCAACCCCCGACACGACGGCACCCGTGCAGAGCAGCTTCGCGAACGAGTGCGAACGGATCCTCGGCAAGTTCTCCACCGACGCGGTGATCTCCTACGGTGACCTCGCACCCGTCAAGGCGGAGTGGCCCGACAACAAGAACGTCCAGGACCTGGTGGAGGCGATCTACCTGATTGCGAAGCCGCTCATCGACAAGGTCACCGTGGGACCGGCCGTCAACTACATGAACGAGGTCATCACCAACTCGTGCCGCGACAACGACGTGTTCAACTGGGTGCAGAAGCTCGAGGAAGGCGCGGCCGGCTACAAGTCGACGTGCCTCGACGGGAAGCTTCCCGAGGACATCGCCATGGTCGAGCCGTGCGCAGACGACGCACCGGCAACCACCACGACAGCGCCGTAGCCCTGCGCGGCGGGTGACCGCCCGTTGCGGACGGGGTCAGCCGTGGCCGGGGATGGTCTTCCAGGGGCCGCCGTCGGCACGGGGCTCCTTCGGGAGACCGAGCACCTGCTCGCCCACGATTCCGCGCTGCACCTGGCTGGTGCCGGCATAGATCGTTCCGGCGCGTGCGTTCAGGAAGACACCCACCCAGTTGGCGGAGTCGTTCGGCGACCCGACTGAGTCAGTGGTGAACGCGGTCTGCGGGGTCTGGCCCACGGGCACGAGTGCATCAGCACCGAGGATGTCGACGGCGAGTTCCGTGACCTCCTTGTGGTACTCGGACCACCAGAGCTTGCCGATGGAGGCGTCAGCACCGGGCTTGGCGCCGTTCATGAACGCGGTGAGCACGCGGTAGCCGAGGAACCGCATGATCTCCACCTTCGTGTGCGCCTTGGTGAGGCGCTGGCGGATGTGCGGGTCGGAGGTGAGGCCCTTCTGCTTGGCGAGCGTCGTCAGCTTGTCCAGCTCGCCGCGGAACGAGATGGAGTTGACGGCCGCGCCGGCGCCGCGCTCGTTGCCGAGCAGGGTCATCGCGACCATCCAGCCGCCGTTCACCTCGCCGACGACGTTCCCCTTGGGGCATCGGGCGTCGGTGAAGTACACCTCGTTGAACTCGGAGTCACCCGACATCATCTTGATGGGGCGCACCTCCACGCCGGGCTGGCGCATGTCGACGAGCAGGAACGTGATGCCTCGGTGCTTGACCTCGTCCACGTTGGTGCGCGCGAGCACGAAGATGTGGTTCGCCAGGTGGCCGGCGGACGTCCAGATCTTCTGGCCGTTGATGACCCACTCGTCACCGTCGAGCACCGCGCGGCAGCCGAGGTTGCCGAGGTCCGAACCCGATGACGGCTCCGAGTAGCCCTGGCACCAGCGGTCCTCTCCGTTCAGCACGCGCGGCAGGTAGTGGCGGCGCTGCTCCTCGGTGCCGACCTGCAGCAGGGTGTTGCCGAGCATGCCGATGCCGAAACCGTCGTTCGGTCCGCCTGACGGAGCGCCGGCCTTGGCGAACTCCTCGGCCTGCACGAGCGCCTCGATGTGGCCGAGGCCCTGGCCGCCGTACTCCTTCGGCCAGGTGATCGCGAGCATGTTGTTCTCGTAGAGCTTCTTGCGCCACTCCTCGGTGAACGCCGCAGCGTCGGCGTGGTTCAGGGCACCGATGCCCTTCCAGCCCTTCGGCAGGTTGGTGTCGAGGAACGAGCGGACCTTCGCGCGGTAGGCGTCGGCTTCGGGCGGGTATGCGAAATCCATGGCGTCACACTATGCCGACCGTGCGGCGCACGCCCAAGCGGGGATCCGGGTCACGGCACTACGACCCTGATGTTCTCCCCTGACTCGTTCCCGTCGGCGTCGTACGTCTCGATGTACAGGTTGAAACCGGTGCCCGAGGCTGGTCGTGCGTCCGTCCCGGGCCCGGAGGCCAGGCACGCATCGAGATTGAGTGTGACGCTCAACTTCGCCCCGTTGGAGACCGGCATCTGTTCGGAGTCGAACAGGTATGCCTTCATCGAGTCGGTCGAGTTCTCGTCGACCGGTTTGACGAGCGTCGGGGACAGGGCACTCATCGCCGAGGGCCTGCACACGTGCATCCCACCCGGTCCGTCCCCGAATGCCACGAACCTGTACCTCAGCCCGCCCCTGTCCACGAGTTGTGACGTTGACCCGGGCGCGAAGTCTTGTGGACGGTGGAACGTGATGACGAATGCCGACATCTGCTGGGTGGTCGGGCGCACCGATGTCGCCGCCTGGACCTCCGGACCGAAAGTCCGTCCCGCTGCCGACACGAACGCGGCAGGCGACACCACTCCGCTCGTGAGGATCCTCACCTCATTTGCGATCACCGACCCGTCGACGACGGTTGTGAAGCCGTATGCATCCCCGGTCAGGGCATTGGTCCCCTTCACGGCGTCGCCCGGCTTGAAGACCAGGGCATGCCGGGTGTCAGGACTGGTGCGCTGAAGCGCGAGAGATCCGTCCGCGTTCCGCACGGTGTCGATCGTCTTGCCGTTGATGGACGGGTTGGAGCTGCTGACCAGAGTTGCAGTCGCGCCCTGCCGGCAATACGCGACCTGGCACCACATGCTGACGGTGCCCCCGGCCACCTGGCTCGGTGCGATGTTGCCCGCGATCTCGAGCTGCAGCGCCGTGGAGAGGAAGGTTCCGATCTGCTCGGCGGTCACCCCGGGGACGAGGTTCGAGTTGACCGGGGCACTGCCGTTCGACCGGACGATCTTGCGGAACGCAAAGTCCCATTCCGGGCGGCGCTCCATCGTCTTCTCCCCGGAGACTCCCTGGAATGCCGTCTCCGCGGAGGGCTGGGCCGCATCGAGCACCGAATCGCCGTTGACATCCGCATCGGCGAAATTCGCCAGGCCGTCACGGTCGGCGTCAGCCCCCAGTTCAGACTGGTCGGCCGTCAGCGCGGCGAAGGAGCGGACGGGACCGAAGAGTGCCGCCTCACGCACACTCCCGGATGACACCGGCTTGCTCCCCTTCATCCGGATCGTCGACTTCGCGTCCACCACTGCAGGTTTCGCAGACGCGACCGAGTAGCCGGTCTTCATCGCGATCGTGCCGACTGCGAGCGTCCCGCTCTTCTTCGCAGCGAGCCTCGTGTAGCCGGTCGTGGAGTTCTTCTTGCCGAGAACGACAGGACCCGCGTACTTCCCCGACTTCAGCAGGTGGAGTGTCGGCCCTTTCCCCGTCCGTGTCGTCACGAAACTGGACGCGACCTTCGGAGGTACGGATGCCGTGAAGCTCCCGTTCGCGGCCGGCGTGACCCGCACGCCCGTGCCGTCGTTGCCGACGAGGAGGACGCTCAGTTGCTGGCCCGCCGCCCCGGTTACCTTGCCCGTCACGGTGAGCCTTGCCGTGGCCGCATGGACAGCAGCCGGGAGCGCGAGCACGGAGAGGACCGCGACCGGCACCAGGATTCTTCTCGGACGGACCATGACATCCCCCTCAGACAAGTACTGACGGGGGGACCTTACGCCGTCAGTTGGCGTTTGCGAAGACCCTCAGGAAGTTGCCCGAGTTGAACTTCTCGACCTCGCTCGGCGAGGACTTCGCCATGCACGCCTCGAAACGGGCGATCGGGTCCCGGCCGCCCTCGGTGTGCGGGTAGTCGCTGGAGAACAGGTACAGGTCCTCGTTCGACTGGGCGATGAGCCTGGCGGGGTCCTCGAACACGAACGGCGTGAACGCCATCTGCTCGGTGATCTGCTCGCTCGGCTTCCTCGTGAAGCCCTTCAGGCGGTCGTCCACCTTCGAGTACGCCTTGTGGATCTGGTCGAGACGCACCAGCATCTCTGGCACCCAGCCGGCGCCCAGCTCCACGGACGCGAGCTTGAGCCCGGGGAAGTCCTCGAGCACGCCGTCCAGCACGAACATGGACACGAAGGTCTCGATGCCCTGGTGCAGCACGGCAGCGTCACGTGCGCGCACGTTCTCGCCTCCGCCCATCCAGTCGCGCGTCTTGCCGCGCCCGTTGTTGCTCCACTCGGGCTTCAGCTGCAGCGGGTTGCCGCCGACGTGGAAGACCACGGGCACCTTCGCCTCCTGCAGCAGCGACCACACCGGGTTGTAGTCGGTGTGGGTGGGCGAACGCTCGCCCGCCAGGCGGTGCGGCACCCACATGGCACCGAGGCCGTTGTCCAGGCACCACTGCACCTCCTGCAGCGCGAGCTCGGGGTTCTCCAGTGGGATCGCGGCGACACCGATCATGCGGTCATCGACGGACACGAAGTCGGCCATGTGCCTGTTGTGCGCACGGGCACCGCCGTAGCGGAGGCGGTCGCTGACCTTTGAGGACGGCGAGAAGACCATGTGCAGTGAGTGCGTTGCGAACACCACCTGCTTTGCGAAGCCGAGCATGTCGTTCGCGACGACGCGGTCCATCTTGTCGAACGACCCGAGTGCCTGGATCTCCTTGACCTCCTGGATCATCCGGTCGCCGAGAGCGATGAGGCCGTTCTTGTGTTCGTCGCTGTGGCGGGCGCCCTGCGACATGATGACCTCGACCTCCTCGTCCGTGACGATGGACCGGCCGTAGTCGACGAGCGGCAGCTCCTCACGGACGTCAGGGTCGGCGAACTTCCGCAGGAAGTCCGGCAGCTCCATGATGTGGGTGTCTGCGTCGTAGAGGACGCGGTCGCCTGCGTATGTCATGTGGTTTCCCCCTCGGAATGTGCGCCTGACGGTACCAACTGTCAGTCACCGGTGCCACGTGGGGCGGCACTGGTGGCGTGGGATAACCTCCCCGCATGCGCCTCCGAACAGTCATGGGCTGTCTTTTCCTCCTGGCAACTGCAACAGTCGTGAGCGGGGTGCCCCTCTCGGTCGCCACAGCGGCAACGGTCAGTTCCGGTGACTGCACCAGCACGGTCGGCAACTCCACGAACGTGACGATGACGGTCCTCAATGACGGATCTTGCGTGCTGCAGTTCAAGAGCACCGGCTCCACCACATGGACGGCTCCCGTCGGCGTAACCACGGCGGATGTCTTCATTGTCGGAGGGGGAGGCTCAGGGGCGTGGAGTGACGTAATCGCCCAGGGTGGTGGAGGCGGCGGCGGCATTGCCGTGAAGACTGGTCTCTCCGTGTCCGGCACCTACACCGTCGTCGTCGGGGCGGGTGGAACGGGGACGAACACGCCCATGTCCTGGACGAGCGGCAGTGCCAGTTCGTTCTCGAACGGATCAATGTCAATCACTGCTGACGGTGGCGGGGCAGGCGCCGGCTGGGGGGGTGCTGTCGGGTTCAGCGGAGGTTCCGGCGGCGGCGGCCACTGGTACAACAGCGGTCACGACAAAGGGCTAGCCACCCAGGGTTCGTTCACGGGCGTGACCGGTGTGACTCTGTACGGAAATGACGGAGGTGACTCGAATCTCGCCAACTCCGCCGGCGGTGGCGGAGGCGGTGCGACGTCGACCGGGTCGAACGGAACTTCCGGCCAGGTGGGGGGCAACGGCGGAATCGGTTTGTCCTCGTCAATCACTGGCACAACAGTCGTGTACGGCGCTGGAGGCAGTGGGATCGGCGTGAACGGCGCGGGGACTGCCGGCGTAAACGCCGGACAGGGAAGCGTCACCGCACAGGGCGGGGACGGGCTTGCGAACACCGGAGGAGGCGGTGGAGCTGCGGCGTACGCACACAGGTCTGGCCACGGTGGCAGCGGCATCGTCATCATTAAGTTCGGTCCGTTACCAGCCGCACCGGCCAACTCATCTGCGCCAACCGTCTCAGGCACCACCACGAACGGCCAGACCCTCACCGGGACCCGCGGCACGTGGTCCGGGTACCCGGCTCCGTCCTATTCGTACAAGTGGAAGCGTGCGTCATCGGTCAGCGGCACCTACGCGGACATCGCCGGTGCGACAGCCCTGACGTACACGCTCACCGACGACGACATCAGCAGGTACCTCAAGTTCGAGGTCAGTGCCACGAACTCAAGCGGAACAGTCACGGCACTGAGCACCGCCACCGCACAGATTGCCGACATGGTCCGGCCCACCACGACGACGACTTCAACGACGATCACGTCAACGGTGGCTCCGGCGCTCGACATCGTGGTGAACGCGCCCAGCACGTCTGCCGCTCCGGCGACCACTGTCGCTGTCGGCCAGGCGCAGATCCCGATGGTGTCGACACCCGTGATCACGGCGGCGCCGAAGGGGTCGGCATCTGCGACGTCTCTCGTCCCGGCCGCCACCACGACGACCACGTCCACCACGTCCACGACACTCCCGAACAACGCGGGCGGCACGGTCGCCCCGAAGGCACCCTCGCCGCCGCAGGTGGTCGCCGGCGGGGCGGCAGTCAAGGTCGGTGAAAGGGTCGAGGACGCAACTGTCGAGCGTGCCGACAACCAGCTGGTCGTGACCGCCGGCGCCCTGAAGGCCGTGGTGGGCGGAATGAACCCCGACGGTTCCGTGACGGCCCTGGACGAAGCCGGCAACGTGCGCCTGCGCACCGGTGACACGGTGCGGATCAAGCTGGCCGGGTTCGAGCCCGGCAGCGTGATGGAGGCCTGGCTGTTCTC
>CAYXRQ010000036.1:0-1555 GCA_964466765.1 uncultured Bifidobacterium sp.
TGGCCTGTGTCTCACCGGCCGCCCGAGGGGCTCGAGCTCCAGTGCCGTCGCGTCGCCGTCAGGTTCCACCCGCGCCACGCGGTACGGCCGGCCGCGGCGCACCATGTCCCGCCATACGACGCGCACGACCCACGCCGCAACGCCAGCGAGCATCCACGCCCCGAACCACCTGCCCCACGCCGAGCCGTTCGCGTACGGCTTTGTCGCTGTCCAGAAGTGCCAGCAGGCAATCACGTAAGGGACCACCAGGAACTTGTGCGTGACGCGCCACCATCTGGTCGGCACAAGACGCAGCAGGCTGGCAGCGATGAGCACGTACATCATGTTCGTGGCCGTGCCCGCCAGGTCCTGAGCGGTCTTTGCCACTGCCCGTGACGCACCTCTGATGCCCTTCACGTCGTCGACTGTCTCGCTGTGCAGCCACATCGCGGCAACGGAGAGCGCGCCGAACCAGCGGTGCCACATGTAGACGCGGTCGAGTCCGCCGAACCACGGCTCGAGCACCGTAGCCCGCACGGAGAGGATGTTGCTCCATGCCATCAACATGATCGAGACGGAGCCGATGAACAACGCGAATGCGACGTCCTCCTCCTTGCCGACAGCATCCTTGAATGCCCACCAGCCTGCGAGCGTCGACGCGACCGCAACGACCGGACCGGTCCACGCGAGAGAGGGGTGCGGCGCTGACGTCATTTGTGGCCTGCGGATCCTCCAGTCGGAGGGCCTGCCCGCGACAAGCCTCGCTGCCGCACGCAGCGTCACGACTGCGCCTTCCTGCATCCGTGCGATAGTAACGGGGGCAGGAGAGCCGCCCGGGGACAGGTGCCGGTGTGCCGTACGCTGACGCACGTATGAGCGGCGCAACCCACACACTCCGCCTGCGTGTGGTGCTGCCAGTGCTCGCATCGGTGGTTGCTCTCGCGCTGTTCCTCTGGCCGGGCAGCGCGAGCGCACACAACTCTCTCGAGACGAGCAGCCCCGCAGACGGAGCGGTGGTGTCACCCGGCGTCGACCGGTGGGTCCTCACGTTCGCCAAGGACGTGCCCGTCGAGAGCGCCTCGGCAGAGGTCATCGGCAGTGACGGCGTGCGCACGAAGCTCGCCGAACCCACGAACGGTGCGTCGTTGCGGGAGGTCGTCTTCGTCCTTCCGGCCGGGCTCTCCGGTCAGGTCACAGCGCGCTGGAAGTTGATCGGGACGGACGGGCACGTCATCTCCGCGAGGGTCAGGTTCACCGTCGTCTCAGCTTCGCCGGGCACCACTGCGACCGGCGCGGTTCCGGTGCAGACGACGGTCGCCCCTGCGGCAACCGCGCTGGATGCCCCCGTGCCGTCTGACCAACTCGACGACACCACGACACCGGGCACCGTCCGTTGGTTTGCCCGTCTGGCCGGGTACCTCAGCCTCATCACACTCGGCGGGCTTGCCGTGGTCTTTACCACGGTCGCGCGGGGTGCACACTCAGTGGGGCTCTCGTCTGGCTCTGCCGTCAAGGTCACGACGGTGGCCGCGGTTGGCGCGGCGGTGTTCCTGCTCGGGACGGGCTCAATCGCCTG
>CAYXRQ010000036.1:1565-9691 GCA_964466765.1 uncultured Bifidobacterium sp.
CCGCGGTCGGCGCGGCTGTCCCACCCTTCGTGCCCCTGCTCATGTTCCTCGACGTCTCCACGGGCAACGGTCTTGGTGGATCGCTGTTGTCCCTCGGCACTGTGTTCGACACGACTGCCGGGTCGATGCTCCTCCTCCGCACGGTGGCCGCGACAGTCCTGCTCGCCGGGCTGGTGAGTCGTCGGGCCGGCCAGATGCTCGCACCGGGTTCGTGGCAGGCACTCGTTCTGCTCGCCGTCCAGCTGGTCACCCTCGCGTACGGAGGCCACTCACGGTCCATGGCCTGGCCTCTGCTCGGGATCCCCGTGGACGTGGCACACACCGCGGCATCCATGGCGTGGCTGGGCGGGTTGGTGGTGGTCACGTTCCTCGTCGCGCCCGCGCTCGACCCGCGCGGGATTGTTGATGTCTACGAGAGTTTCGGTTCTGTGGCCCAGAGGGCTGTCATCGTGATAGTGGTGACGGGCTTCGTGCAGACTGCCCGGCTGCACCCGGGTGTGTTCACGTTGCTCACGCAGTCGCACGGGCGGTGGCTTCTCCTCAAGCTCGTGCTCGTGGCAGCGATGCTGAAAGTCGGTGACATCAACCGGCGCCGGTTGCTGCGATCCGTCCCTATCGACGAGACGGCTGTCGCGGCGCGCGGTGCGGTCCTGCGGAGGGCCAGCATCACCGAGGCAGTGACGGGTGGTCTGGTGATGGCAGTGACCGCCGTTCTCGTGTCATCATCATTCAACTGAGTACGGACCACAGGAGGCTCCACCATGAGGAAGAGTGCACTCGCCCCATCAGTCGCACTGTCGGCAGTATTGCTGCTTAGCGCATGCGGGGGAAACGCCGGAGACAGCGCGCCCGACACCAGCGCGGCTGCCACCTCCGCGCCGTTCAACGACGACGACGTGATGTTCGCCCAGATGATGATTCCGCACCACGAGCAGGCAATCGAGATGTCGGACATCGCGCTCGACCCCACGGTCGGGGCATCCGACCCGGTGCGCCAGCTCGCCACCCGCATCAAGGGCGCCCAGGACCCCGAGATCGAGGTGATGACAGGGATGCTCACCGGCTGGGGCAAGAGCACCGAGATGAACATGTCCATGGACCACGGTTCGATGATGGACGGCATGCTGACGGCTGAGGAACTGGATGCGCTCGGTGTGCTCCGCGGCGCCGAGTTCGACAGGGCGTGGATGGAAGCGATGATCAAGCACCACGAAGGTGCACTCGCGATGGCGAAGGACGTGCTGGAAGGCGGCACCGACCCGGCGGTGAGGAAGCTCGCGGAGGAGATCGTCTCCGGTCAGCAGGCCGAGATTGATGAGATGCGCAGTCTGCTCGGCTGACACACGCCCAGTGGCGTGCGGGTCATCACCGCAGCATGAGCGCGACCATGCCGAGCGTCGTGGACTGACTGGCGACGATCGCGCCGATCATCTTCCACGTCTGGGACCTGAATCCCTTCTCCATGCCGGCGACCAACTCGGTGCGCAGGTCTGCCATCTCGGTGCGGACGTTGGCGAACTCGGTCCGCATCTCGGTGCGGACGCTGGCAAACTCGGTCGCCATTTCGGCCCGGACATTCGCGAACTCGGTCCGTACCTTGCCGAACTCGACCTCCATGTCGGTGCGAAGCAGCAGGGACGCTGATTCCACGTCGCTCTTGGTCGCAAGGTCGCGCCAGCCTGCCGGTGGCAGGTGCTCCATGAGTATCTCCGCAGGTCTCGGGCCGCATGCCCTCTCGAAGGCCGAGTGGAGGATGCGGCGGTCGTTGTCGGTCGAGGTCATGGTACGTGCTCCTTCGGGTGTCCCGCCCCGAATGTGTGGCACCCCGGACCCGTGCGGGCAGGGGGCTGGTTGACCCGGCTCCTCCGTCAGGAGAAAAAGGCGCGGACCGACTCAGCCATCTGGGCGCGGTGCTTCTCGCCCGAGAGGATCACGCCGACCATCGAGATGGACGTGTGGATGTGCCCGCCTGCGCGGATGTGGTTCACCGGCACACCTGCCGCCCGCAGGGCGTCTGCATATGCATTCCCCTCATCGCGCAAGGGGTCGAACTGGGCGGTCACGATCGTGGCAGGGGGGAGCCCGGCGAGCGACGCAGCCTTCAGCGGCGATGCCTTCGGGTGCGCACGGTCGGCCTTGTCCGCGTAGCAGTCCCAGAACCAGTTCATCAGCGACTTGGTCAGGATGTAGCCCTCGCCGTTCAGGTCGAGCGACGGGTACTCCCTCGAGCCATCAGTGACGGGAGTGAGGAGCAGCTGCCCGCACAATGCGGGGCCGCCATTGTCGCGTGCCATCTGCGCGGCGACGGCGGCGACGTTGCCGCCCGCGCTCCATCCCGCGACCGCGAGCTTCCCGGGGATGCCGCCGAGATCGATGATGTGGTCGTTCACCCACTGCACCGCCGCGTAGCCGTCGTCTGCCGCGGCGGGGAAGCGGGCCTCGGGCGCGTGGCGGTAGTTGACGGACACGAAGACCGCACCCGACTGCACGCACAGGTCGCGCACCATCGGCTCGTCGCTCACGTGGCTGCCGATCACCCAGCCGCCGCCGTGGAAGTAGACGACCACGGGGTGCGGGCCGGGAGTGGCGGGGCGGTACAGGCGGTACTCGAGCGGCGTGCCGTCGGCACCGGGCAGGGTGCCGTCGACCATCTCGCCCACCTCGGGCCCCGGCGGGCGCATCGCACCGCTCGCGGTGCTGAACTCGCGTGCGCCTTCCGGCCCCATCGACTCCATGGGTGGCAGGCCCATCTGGCTCATCATGTCGAGCACGATGAACACGTCGGGCTGCACGGAACGGATCACACCGTCGTTGCAGGTCTCCTTGCCCGGGCCGGTCAGCTTGAAGCCCAGGTAGCCGCGCTCGGTGACCTCGTCGCACACGCGGCGGTAGCCGTCCACGCCGCCGAGGTACGGCAGCATCACGCGCGGCTTGCCGGGAACGTTGGCGCCCATGTACCAGGAGTTCGTGTCCTTCATCAACGAGATGTCGGCGAACTCCGCGCCGTGGCGCACCCAGCCGGCCTCCGCCGTCTCGGTGGGCTCGATCGTCTCCAGGCCGTTCTCGCGCATGTGCACGAGCGTGTCCGTCACCCAGTCCACGTGCTGCTCGATCGACACCATCATGTTGGACAGCACGCTCGGGCTGCCCGGGCCGGTGATCATGAAGAAGTTCGGGAACTCCGTGGCCATGAGGCCCAGGTACTGCAGGGGGCCGTGCTCCCACTTCTTCTTCAGCGTGGTGCCGTTGCGCCCGGTGATGTCCACGCTCACGATCGCGCCGGTCATGGCATCGAAACCCGTGGCGTAGACGATGTCGTCGAACTCGACGGTCTCCCCGCCGAACGAGATGCCGTCCGCCGTGATGGTGGTGATGGGGGAGGTGTTCAGGTCGACGAGGCGCACGTGCGGCTTGTTGTAGGTGTCGAAGTAGTTGGTGTCCAGGCAGGGCCGCTTGGTGCCGAACGGGTAGGTCTTCGGGCACAGCAGCTCCGCGGTCACCGGGTCCTTCACTGTCGCGCGGATCTTCTCGCGGATCATCTCCGACACGATCTCGTTCGCCTCGCGGTTGGTGCTCTGGTCCATGAAGATCCCGAGGATGGAGAACAGCTCGCCGCGTGCCCACTTCTCCTCGAACATCTCACGCCGTTGCTCCGGGGTGACCGCGAAGACCGACACTTCTGCGGGCGGGAGCGGCACGCCGCCGCGGGTCCACTTGGCTGACTCGCGGTACGCGTCGCGGTCCGCGAGCAGCGGAGCCTTGCGGTCCTCTGAGACCGGGCCGTTGAATGCCGGCACAGAGAAGTTCGGCGTGCGCTGGAAGACGGTCACCTGGCTGGCCTGCTCGGCGATGAGCGGGATGGACTGGATGCCAGAGGATCCCGTTCCGATGACTGCCACGCGCCGGCCGGTGAAGTCGACGCCCTCGTGGGGCCAGCGGCCCGTCACGTACACGCCGCCCCCGAAGTTCTCGGTGCCGGGGATGTCCGGGTCCTTCGGCACGGAGAGACATCCGGTGGCCATCACGTAGTGACGGCAGGTGATCGACTCGCCTGTGTCGGTGGAGACGGTCCATCTCCTGGTCGAGTCGTCCCAGACGGCGTCCTTCACGCGGGTGTCGAAGGTGATGTGGGGGTACATGTCGTGCTTCGTCGCCACGTGCTGGGCGTAGCGGAGGATCTCGGGTTGGGTCGCGTACTTCTCCGACCACTTCCACTCGCGGTCCAGTTCCGGGTCCCATGAGTACGTGTAGTCGGTGGTCGGGATGTCGCAGCGTGCGCCCGGGTAGCGGTTCCAGTACCACGTGCCGCCCACGTCTCCGCCGGACTCGAGCACCCGGAAGGTGAACCCCGCCTCGCGGAGCTTGTGCACCAGGTAGAGGCCGGAGAACCCGGCCCCGGCCACCACCACGTCGACGTCGTTCGCAGCTGTCATACAGACCCCCTCGTGCGGCCGCCGGTCAGGCGGCTCATCCCCGGGCGCAGTCTCGCAGAGTGCGGGAAACGGTGTCTAGCCCGGGGAGGATCAGTCCCTGCCGGAACTCGGCGCGAAGGGGCCGTCCACGAACGCGAGGCGGTGGAACCGTGCACCCATGCGTGCGTAACCCTCCCTGTTCGGGTGGAGCAGGTCAGGAAGGTCGCCGGCATCGTCCGGGCCGAACAGCGACAGGCCGTCGAGATAGTGGATGTTCGCATCGCCCGCACCACGGCGCGCTTCCACTGCGCCGACGAGCAGTTCGCGGATGCGTCGGAGCGTGAGCGCGCCCGTCGAGAGGAACCCGGGACGCTCCCTGCTGTACACGCCGGACTCGGCCCGCATCGAGGGCCCGGGGCCGTCCTCGTGGCCCGGGCAGTAGATCGGAGACACCACAAGCAACGGGACGTCCGGCTTGCCCTCGCGCACCGTGTCGACGAAGCCGTGGAACGCGGGGAGGAATGCACGGTCGCGCATGCTGTCGAGATTGACCACGTTGATGCCCACCTTCATGCTCACCAGGTCGGCGTCGCTGTCGCGGATGATGCGCGCCACGAACTGGTCGAGGTGGCACTGGCCGCCGAGGCCCAGGTTGCGCACGTCCACACCCGCCGCTCGCGCCGCGACCACGGGCCACACCCCCAGCGGGTGCTCGGCCTCCATGCAGTGGCTGATGCTGCTCCCGTAGTGGACCCACCTGCGGCGCGTGTCGGGCGGCGGGGAGAGCACGACGGCGTCCGCATTCACGGCGAGCGAGCGGATCTCGATGCCTGCGTTCTGGGGCAGCCACACCTCCAAGTGCTTCCTTCCGGCCGGGAGCCCGTCGAGAAGGACGCGAGCGGGCCGGCCCGGGACGATCACGAGATCGGGCTTCGTGATGTCGGGTGTGTGGATGAGGTGGTAGTCGACAGCGGCGGCGCTCGCCACGGGCTCGCCGTCGGCGGTTGCCTCGAAGACCACCGGCATCACAGGCTTGTCACCCATCTTCGTCGTGATGAGCTGGGCATGGATCTCCACCTCGGTCGCGTCGGTGACGAACGAGAGTCGCGCGCCGCTCGGCATGGCTGCCACGACCGGCAGCGCGGGCGTGTCGGTCTGCGCGAGAGCCCACGCCGGGAGGCGCATCGGCCGCAGCGCCCCGGGCACGCCGGTGAGCTCGGCGATGCCGCGGACCTCCACGGGGCATCCGGGTGCGGACAGGTCGATGGTCTGCGTCATGGCCATCGGCACAGCCTCCCACGGCGGCTTCTGTATGGTCGCACCATGCCTGACGAGCCCGACATGCACCGGAGTGACGACGCGCGCGGTCTGACGCCGGGAGCCTGGAGCGTGACGGCCGTGAACCTCCCTGAGCATGCCCGCAACCCCATCCACACGGATCTAGGTGCGCGCGCGGCCGGCTTCCCCCGCGCCCTGGTGGCGGGTGTGTCCACGTACGCGTATCTCGTGCACCCGCTGATCGCGGCAGGCGGGATGGATTGGGTGTCACGCGGCGGGGGCGAGGTGCGACTGCGCCGCCCCGTCTTCGACGGTGACACCGTGCGCTGCATCCCGGACGCCGCGGACCCTCTCCTCATCAGGGCGGTCACCGACGAACCGGACCAGCCCCGGGCTGTCTTCCGCGCGGTGCCCGACGCGGGGCCGCCCCCGTCGTCCCGTGACGGTGAGCGACTCCCCGAGATGTCGTTCCGTCTTTCGGGGGAGTGGGGGAGCGACTACGGGGTGCGTCTGGGTGACGACGATGAACTGTGCGTGCGCAACGGGATCGTGCACCCGGCGGTGTGGCCCGCACTCGCGAACCAGGTGTTCCACGAGCACGTGGCCCGCGGGAGCTGGGTGCACACCCGCAGCATCATCCGCCACCATGCCGCGGCGCGCGACGGCGGGACGGCCGTCGTGAGATCAGTGATTGTGCGGCGGTTCGAGGCCTCAGGTGAGCGCGCCGTCGCCGACATCCACATCCAGGTGGACAGCGTGACCGTGGCAACGCTGGAGCACGAGGCGATCGTGGCCCTTCCCGGCTGACCTTCCCCCGCCGGCACGGCCGTGCCGGCGGGGAGACTGCGGGTCAGGCCTCGGCGTAGGCGAACGCGTGCATCAGCTCGCCTGCCTCGTCCACCAGTGCCTGCCCGACGACGGTGTCGTCAGCCACGTGGTACTCGGTGCCGATGCCCGTGCCCTTCGCAGATGTGGCCGGCGAGTCGGCGAATGCACCGACGAACGAGCGGACGTCGTCCTCGGTCGCCGTGGCCTCGACGGTGGTGTCGACCACGCTGAGGTCGAGGAGCGCCGACTGCACGAGGGCCTCCCAGCTCGCGCGCAGGTCCTCCTCCGAGGCGAACACCTCCATGCCGATGACCTTGCCGCCGTGGGCGACGGCGATTCCCGTCTGGCCCGGCTGCACGCCGTTCGAGATGAGCTCCTCGGCGAGCACGCGCAGCTCGGGGTCGCGCTCCACGTGGCCGTACGCCGAGAGGTAGAGGCTGCTGTCGTGGCTGATGCTGCGCACGCGCAGCTCGTCGTCGATTGCGTTCCACACCTCGCGCTGGTCCGAGAACTTGCTGCCCGTGTGGTCGAGGTTCGACTTGACGCCGCGCGCCATGCGGCGGCGCACCTCGCTGCTGGTGACGCGCTTCGAGTCACGGAACGAGTGGCCGCCGTGCCAGCGGCCTGCCTCCACGCACGACACCGGGATCACGACGGTCGCACCGGCGGGCACGAGGATCGAGACGTTCACGGTGCGGGTCTGTCGTCCGCCCTCCAGCACGCGGCCGGCGGGGATGAGCATGGGCACGTTGCCGGGGTTGTGGACCTGGAGCTCGGGGACGTTGGCCGAGGTGAGCTCGGTGACGACGAGCGTGTCGTCGGCGATCTTGGCTCCGTGGGCACGGGTGCCCGGGACCGAGAGCGGGAAGATGGACAGGCCCTTGCGCCGGACCGGCTGGCCGATGGCGATGTTCTTGATGGTCGCGACTGTCATTGGTTGTTCTCCTTGTTCGTTGCGGCTGGTTGCCGTGGCTGACCCCTGCGGCCCGCCCGACAGGGAAGGTACGGACGGGGTGTGTCGTGGAAGGGTACAAGTTACTAATACCTTTTCCCCTGGGATGGGCTGTCCCGGGAATGCCCCACTGTCCGCGGACCTCGCCCACGGCTGGTCCGGCGGGGCTCCTGCGGGCGTAGAGTTCGCCCATGAGCACTGAGACAGCCCCCGCCGTGAACCGTTGGTTCGGCATCCGCTTCGCCACCGCAGCCCGCTTCGAGGCACCCGTCCGGGTCCCGTTCGCCGGGGTCCCTGCCCCGGGGGGCACCCCCGGCCCGATCGCTCCCCAGACCCCCGGGATGCTCGAGCAGATGTTCGGCCAGACCGCACTCGACATCAGCGAGGACTGTCTCAGCCTGAACGTGTTCGCACCGGCGGATGCCGGCCCGGGCTCTGCTCTCCCGGTGCTGCACTGGATCCACGGCGGGGCATACGTGAACGGCTCCGGTTCCAGCCCGTTCTACGAGGCCAGCAACCTGGCCGCCCGCGGGCACGTCGTCGTCACGGTCAACTACAGGCTCGGTGCCTTCGGCTACCTGGGGGCCGGGAACTGGGGCACGCTTGACCAGATCTGCGGTCTCGAGTGGGTGCGCGACAACATCGCGGCGTTCGGC
>CAYXRQ010000037.1:0-9578 GCA_964466765.1 uncultured Bifidobacterium sp.
GGATCAAGCTGGCCGGGTTCGAGCCCGGCAGCGTGATGGAGGCCTGGCTGTTCTCCACCCCGGTGATGCTCGGCACCACCAAGGTCGGCCCTGACGGCACGATCACCGCGATGTTCAGGATCCCCGACAACGCGTCCTCCGGTCCGCACCGTGTTGTGATCGTGGCCCGCACGACCGACGGCGAGCCGGCGACGCTCGCGGTGGGCATCAACGTGGGTGAGTGGGAGAAGGAATCATCCATCGCCACCTGGCTCATCGTGCTGCCGATCCTTGCGGCAATGGTCGGCGCTCTCACCCTGCCCGCCACACGCAGGCGACGCCGCTCGGCAACTCACTGAACGCATGCCGTTCATCTCCCGTCAGCCGGCGTGACACCCGGACCGTGTAGTAATTGCTCCATGCGCATCCTGGTGACGAACGACGACGGAATCGACTCTGTGGGTCTGCACGTGCTGGCACGGTCAATGCGGCAGTTCGGCGAGGTCGTGGTGGCCGCCCCGGACCAGGAGTTCTCCGGGGCGAGTGCGGCGATCGGTGCCATCCACCTCATGCAGCCTGAGGTCCACCGGCGCACGATTGAAGGTATGGACAACGTGTGGGCAGTCAGTGGCCCCCCGGCACTGTGCGTCTTCTTTGCCCGGCTCGGGTTGTTCGGTGCGCCGTTTGATCTGGTCGTGTCCGGTATCAATCCCGGGGCAAACGTGGGCCGCAGTGTGTACCACTCGGGCACTGTCGGTGCCGCCATCACAGCCCGCAACGGGGGTGTCACCGGTATTGCGGTGAGCCAGGCCGTGACCGGGTTCGGCGTGGAGGGCCAGGGCTGGGACGATGCAATCAAGGACCAGCAGTGGGATGCGGCTGCAATCGTCGCCCAATCGGTTGTGAGCGGCTGGATTTCGTCGAATTCCCCCGAACCTGCGGCAATCAACGTCAACGTTCCGAACCTTCCCGTCGACCGGATTCTCGGCTGGCGCCGGACAGACGTGGGGTACGGGATCCCCAGGGCAATGTCGACGGCCACGATGGAGCAGAAGGAGGGCCATGCCGACTCGTACTACGTGCGGATGGCGTGGGGCGACGAGATGAAGCTCGACTCCACGACCGACGGTGGGACGGTCGAGGATGGACTGGTGTCCATCACCTATCTGAACCGTTTCCACGATTCAGAGCACCCGGCTGCCGACGACGTGAACGCGTCGCTCGACAGCCTCGTCGGTGCCCCCAACACCCTGCGTTCGTGACCCGCCGCGGCGCGTGCCGCTACCGTCGCCGTGATGACCGACTGGATGGACCTCACTCGCCGGGCCTCATTCGCCTCGCACCGCCTGCTCGGGTGGATCTTCTGGGACCCGCGCGCGAAGGAGAACCTGGCGGCCCTCGGGGTGCCCGACGGGCTCGGCCACTACATCGTGAACCGCGGTGCCCCGCTCGCGCCCGCCGGTGCCGAGGCCGTGTTCGCCGCGTTCTACACGATCAAGCGCGAGTTCGTCGGATTCGCGATCGAGCACGCAGCTCCGCACGTCAGTGACTGGCATGCCGTCACTGCGGCGCGCGACGCGGCAGTGCGCGCAGGACTGGAGGAGATGACGCCGCAGGTGATGGAACCGCTTGGTGCGCTCGCCGCAGACCTGTGGTCGACCGTCGACTCGCTGCCGGCATCGGGGCGCGTTCTGTTCGCCGCCCACCGTGCCTGGCCGCGTCCGCAGGACCCGGTGATGTCCGCGTGGAACGCGCTCAACTGCATCAGGGAGTGGCGCGGCGACACGCACTTCGGCATCCTCGTCAACGACGACATCGGCATCGTCGAGGCCGGTCTTCTTCACGACGCATGGATGGGCTACCCCGACCAGTGGATCCCGCGCAGCCGTGGCGCCGATGATGCCGAGATCACAGCGGGCCTGGAATCACTCGCTGCGCGGGGGTTCGTGACAGACGGCAGGGTCAACGAGGCGGGTATCGCCTACCGCCAGGAGATCGAGCACCGCACCGACGAGCTCTGCGCGCGCGCATGGAGGCATTTCGGCGAGGAGAACACCCTGCGGTTCCTCTCGGTCATCGAGCCGGTGGGAGACAGGTACGTGGCGCACATCGACGCGACCGCGGGCGAGAACTGGATGCCTGCGGCCCGTCCGCGCAGGCGCTGAGGAACGTCCGTCCCGCACCGCGGGGAATGACCCCGCTGCGGCGCGTGTTGACCACAGCATGCCCCGTTACGTCGTCACAGTCCCGTCCTCCTGGTCCCCCGACCGCGCCTACTCGTACATGGCGGACATGACCAATTACGTGGAATGGGACAGGGGCATCATGCGCGTGACCCAGACCAAGGGATCGGGCGGCGGCGAGGGTGCCGTGTACGAGGTGACCACCCGTGGTTTCGGCGGCCGCGACATGCTCCTCACCTACGAGACCACCGAGCACGACGGTTCCACCAACGTCCTGCTCGTCGGGAAGAACTTCATGTTCACGTCTGTCGACCGCATCACGGTGGCACCGTCCGCAACAGGATGCGACGTCACCTACGACGCGAAGCTCACCTTCAACGGCCTCCTTGCGCCCCTGAACCTGCCTCTCGGCCTGGTGTTCAACAAGGTCGGCGACGCGGCCGCCAAGGGCCTGCGCAAGAAGCTCGCCTAGCGCCAGGCCCGCGCTGCTACGGGCAGCCGAGCCCGTGGAGGTTCGCACACTCGCGGCACAGCCACGTCCGCCCCTCCGACGTGCTCCACGCGGTCGCGAACGGTGACCCGCAGGACGCGCACTCGTGCGTCTCGTCGCGCCTCACCGGCGCGACAGTGAATCCGTTGTCCTCATCGGGCATGGGCGACAAGGGTATCCGCGGCGGCCGTGAGCCCCAGGTGATCCGCGGCCACCGCCGCGACGTACCTGTCCGGCCGCACGATGACTGCGTACGAGTCGCCCACCGCCTCCGGTGCGACAACGTTCACCGCGGACAGGGCACCGAGCGCGGCCGGCATCTCCACCGGGACTGCGGTGACCACCGCGAACGACGCACCGCCCTCCCGGACCGCGCGTGACACCCCTGGGTGGTACCAGAACTGGTGACCGACGCGCGGGTTGTCGCCGGTGACCATGCCGGTCTCGATGTGCGGTGCGGGACGCGTGCCCCCGTATCCGCTCTGCACGTCCACGCCGTGGCTCACGCGCCCGGCGAGCTGGTCGATCAGGCGGCCCATGTCCACGGCGTGCTCGATCACGCTGCGCACGTGGGGGGCGCGCTCCGGCGTGTACGTGTCGAGAAGGCTCTCCCCGGCGAGACCGCGCACCACGTACGACATCTTCCATGCCAGGTTGACGGCATCGCGCATGCCCGAGTTCAGGCCCTGGCCGGCGAACGGCGGGGTCTGGTGCGCGGAGTCACCGGCGAGGAACACGTTGCCGTGCTGCATCTGCGGCGCCACCACCGCATGGAAGCGGTACACAGCAGAACGCACGAGATCGGCATCCCCGGACGTCACCCACTCCGCGAGCAGCCCCCACAGTCCCTCCGGTGTGTTCAACCGTGCTGTGTCCTCGGTGGGCTGCACCTGGAACTCCCACCTGCGGTAGGGGCCGTGACCCTTCACATAGGTGCACGGGCGCTCCGGCCGGCAGTACTGGCGTACGCCGAGCGGAAGCTCGACCGCACTGCCCTCCTTCATGGCGATGTCGACGACCAGCCACTCCTGGTCGAACCGCAGGTCCTCGAGTGCGATGCCGAGGTGCCGTCGCGTCCAGCTGGACGCACCGTCGCAGCCCACGACCCAGCGCGACTCGATGACATCGCCGGTGTCGAGCGTGGTCAGGCACGACCCGCCGCGGTCCTCAAGGTCCGTCACCGTGCGGCCCCAGAGTGCCCGCGTGCCGCCGGCCTCGCACCGTGCGCGGAGCATGGTGTCGAGCTCGGGTTGGTAGTGGCACAGCACCGGCGGGACACCCTGCAGCGCGACGGGCGGCATGTCGGCACCGATGACCACCTCACCGTCGGGTCCCACGAAATCTGCGCGCTCGAGCGGACTCGTGTTCGCCCCGAGCCATGCGCCCATGCCGTGGTCGTGGAAGACGCGCTGGACCTCGTCGTCCATCACGATTGCCCGCGGGAGCGAGTAGGGCTGGAGATCTCGCTCGATCACGGTGTTCGACACACCCATGTCGTTCAGGAGGACGGCGAGGAGGCACCCCACCGGGCCGCCCCCGATGATGACGACGTCAACCATGATCCGCCGCCGCCCACGTCCCGGTGAAGGAGTTGCGCACCCTCACTGCCTCAGCGCGCGCATCATCGGCCTCGTCCGGGCTCACGCCCGTGACCGCGAAAATGAATGGCTCGAGCGCTGCCCATCCCATCTCCATTGCCATCGCAATGCCGACCGTGGCACGCAGCGGGGCGTCGGGCGCAGCAAGGCCACGGCGCGCTGCCACCTCGTCCATGGCCTGCCGGGGCACGGACACCCCCTCTGCGAGCTCCGTGGTGGCCAGGCCCATCTCGCCGTCGAGCACGCAGCGCATGACCGCGCGCAGGTACGTCTGGTCCTGCAGCAGGGCGAACGGCGCGGGCATCGGGCCGCCGCCTGACATGCGCCGCGCGAAGCCGGCATGGTCGCCGACGAGGCGGACCATCGCCGCGCGCAGCAGTCCCTCCTTGTTGCCGAAGTAGTGGTGGACGAGGCCGTGGTTCACGCCGGCACGGGCCGCGACGGCGCGCACCGTGGTGGCACGGGGGCCGACCTCGGAGAGCATCTCCCCCGCGGCACGGACCAGTTTCTCCTCCGCCGCGGCGCGGCTGCGCGCCTGGTCCGCCATCTACTTGCCGGCCGTGGCGTAGTCCGTGATTGCCGACGCACTCTCGCCGGCGCGGTGACGCGCGAGCAACGAGTCGAAGTCCACGTTGATGCCGATCGGGTTTGCCGCGAACGCCGGGCTGTTCATGAATGCGTCGGCCTCCTCCATCGACATGGAGTCGACCTGCGTCTCCACCTGGTTGCCCTCCGGGTCGCGGTAGTACGCGGAGAGCGTGAACCCGTGGTTGATCGTCCAGTACGGCGGGCAGCCCTTCGCCTTCATCCGCTCGTACTGTCCGAACAGGTCGTCGAGACTGGAGTAGGTGAAGGCGATGTGCTCGATGCCTGCTGCCTTCGGGTTCGGCTCGTCCAGCCCGGGAATGGCGGCGATGGCGATGCGGTGGTGCTCCTCGTCGTACGAGAGGAACGAGATGAAGTCGTTCCCGTGGCGCACCTTCGCACCGAGGAAGTCGCACCACCATGCGACCATCTCGGGGTACTTCCTCGTCTTCAGCACGATGTGGGCGAGTTTCGCTGGGCTGGACATGACAACCTCCGTGTTAGACACTTGACTAACAGGGACTATAGTCGCGTCCATGAGCTTCAGATTCGCCTGCAAAGACGGCCGCGCCCAGCTGGTCGTCGGACCCGACAACAACATCGTCGACCTGGAGAAGGCCAGCAACGGGCGCTTCACGTCCGAGCCCATCGACGCCTTCCGCCGCTGGGACGAGGTGCGTGACTTCGCCGCGTCGTGCACGGACGCGGGCGTGCCGTGCAGAACCGACGACCTGAACGCGCCGTCGCCGTGGCCGTCCCAGGTGTTCGGCATCGGGCTCAACTACCGCAAGCACGCCGAGGAGACCGGTGCGCCCATCCCCGACACCCCTCTCACCTTCACGAAGTTCCCCACCTCGATCGGCGGGCCGAACGCGGACGTGCGGATCGACGTGGACACGGCCGACTGGGAGGTCGAGCTGGTGGTCGTGATCTCGAAGGGCGGGCGCGGCATCAGCGAGGCCGACGCGTGGGACAACGTGGCCGGTGTGTGCGTCGGCCAGGACATCAGCGACCGTGCGCTGCAGCGCGCCACCATGCCACCCCAGTTCAACCTGGGCAAGAGCCGCGAGAACTACTCGCCGTTCGGTCCCTGGCTGGTGGACGCGAAGGACCTGGCGGACAGGGACCGGCTCGAGGTCGTGTGCACCCTGAACGGCACCGAGGTGCAGCGCGAGACCACCGACGACCTCATCTTCAGCGTCCCGCAGATCATCTCGTACCTCTCGGGCATCGTGCAGCTGCTGCCCGGCGACGTGATCTTCACGGGCACGCCCGGCGGCGTCGGCGCGGCGCGCAAGCCACCGGTGTTCCTGAAGAAGGGCGACGTGCTCGAGTCCTGGCTGACCGGCATCTCTCACACCGTCAACCGCTGCGTCTGACGTCGCGCGGCCGGCCGCCGTGCCTCAGCGCGCGAACGGCTCGGTGACTGACTGGACCCACTCCCACAGGTCGGCGCGGCGGTCCGGCGTGTCGCTCGCCCGCGTGGACGGCGACTTGTGGATCGACCTCGTCTCGCGGTCGCACCAGAAAGAACCTGACGGCGCGGGGATTCCCTCGACGCCGGCGAGCCATGCGATTGTGTCGGCACCCTGGCGCGCGGTGCGCAGGATCGGCCGCGTCAGCACGCGGAACAACGGCAGCGACGACTTCACGCCGGGCGTGTCCGCCCATCCAGGGTGCATCGCGGCGAAGTGGACGGTGGGTTCGGCTGCGGCCCACATCTCGTTCAACGTGACCTGGGCGCGCTTGGCAATCGCGTACTGCCGCGTACCGTTCCAGTGCATCTCGTTCATCTCGAGTGTGCGGTCGCCCGCCACCCGCGGCAGGTCGGCCGCGTACATGCCACCCGACGCGACCGTCACCACGCGCCCGCCTGCGCGCGAGAGCGAGGGCAACAGGAGCCGCGTCATCAGGTGCGGCCCGATCACGTGCGCGGCGACGGTCATCTCGATGCCCTGGGGCGACAGTTCCCTCTGCGGGAGCAGCGCACCGGCGTTGTGCACGAGCACGTCCACGTTGCCCATCAGCGGCACCGCGGCCGCGACGGCGGCGAGATCGGACATGTCCGCCGTGACGACGCGAACCGACCCGGTCGACGACGCAGCGAGCTCGTCTGCGACCGCCTGTGTTCGAACGGTGTCGCGGCCCACGAGCACGAGGTCCGCGCCGGTGGGGGCGAGCATGCGCACCGTCTCCAGCCCGAGACCGGAGGTCGGCCCGGTCACGGCGATGCGACGGCCGCGCAGGTCGAACGACTCCGGCGCGGCGAACCCGCGGGAGCGGCTGCGCCACTCGTATCCGATGCGCGAGAAACCGCCGACCACCGTGGTGTCGAGGACGTCGCTGACGATGTTGCTCACAGAATCTGCAACACGATGGCGACGCAAACGATTCCGTGCGCCGTCCACGCGACCGTGCGCGGCCAGTTCGTGAGCACCAGCTCGCGCCCCACTGAGGCATCGGGCCGTTCGGCCATGCGTGCGTGCCTCGGCACCGAGAGGAGCACGGTGCACAACAACGCGACCGCGACGCAGGCACCGCCCGCCCATGCGAGCCACCAGTCCACGTCGGCGGGGTGGTCGAACATGAGCCACAGAGTGGTGACTCCCTCCACCGCCATGGGCAGGCCGACGACCCGCGCGGTGCGGGGCTGGTGCTCCAGCGCCGTCTCGCGGGCGGCCTCCACGGGGACCAGCGCGAGCAACGGGTAGTGCACGACCTGCACGAACCAGATGACACCGGTCATCATCCAGGCCGAGACGAGGTTGGCCACGACAATCACGTTCACGGGCAGGAACCTCCCGTCACGGCGCGCCGTACCCTTGGGTGCATGGCACGGGAGGCGCGCACGAAGAACGGCCACGCACCGAGGGTGTGCGAGGGATGCGGCAGGCCGTTCGAGTGGCGCCGCAAGTGGGCACGCGACTGGGAGAACGTCCGGTGGTGCAGCGAGAGGTGCCGGCGCTCCTCGCGCTCATGACAGGCCCCACTCGTCGATGGACACGATGCGGCCCTCTTCGATGGAGCGGTGCGCCGCAGCACCGATGACCACGCTCCAGAGTCCGTCGTGCACGGTGACGTCAGGCTGCGCACCGGCGAGGACGGCGTCCACGAACCGCGCGCACTCCACGTAGCTGGCGCCGAAGTGGAACCCCAGGTGCCCGACCGACGGGTCGACCGCCACCGGGACACCGCGCACGGTCCGCGTGGAGCGATCACCGATGTAGATGCTGCCGTCACCCGGCACCTCGGCCTCGAGCTTGCCCGTGGTGCCGACGGCCACGATCTCCTGCTCGTGCCGGCTGCCCTCGGCGAACATGCTGAGGTCGAGCATGGCCCGCACGCCGTTCGCATAGTCCACGATCACGAACGCGTTGTCCAGGATGTCGCTGCGCTCGCCGTCGTACCACTCGTCCAGGTGGTTCACGTCCTGGCCGCCGCTCGCCATCACACGCACCGGTCGCGAGCCGACGGCGAGGTTCATGAGGTCGAAGAAGTGGCAGCACTTCTCCACGAGGGTCCCGCCGGTGTTGCGCGTGAACCTGTTCCAGTTGCCCACCTTCACGAGGAACGGGAACCTGTGCTCGCGCACGGAGAACATGCGCAGGTCCCCCACCGCGCCGGCACGCAGCTCCCCGAGGAGCGCGGCGATGGGCGCCATGTACCGGTACTCGAGGCCGACCCAGGTGACCGCGCCGCGCCGTGACTGTGCCTCCACCACCGCGAGGCAGTCCTCCACCGTGGTGCACATCGGCTTCTCCACGAGGACGGGGATGTCGGTGGCGAGGATGTCGTCCAGCAGCGCACGGTGCGTGTGGTTCGGGGAGGCCACCACGACGGCGTCCACCAGGCCGGACCCCAGGAGGTCACGGTGGTCGCGGAACTCCCTCACTGCCCCCGCGCCGTCGCCGAGGGTTCGGCGGGCCCAGCTGAGCGGCTCGTCGTTCGGGTCGCTGACAGCGGTGATCACGGCCGCGTCGACGGCGATGAGGTTGCGGATGTGCTCGCACCCCATCATCCCGGTGCCGATCACGCCGATGCGCAGGTCCGCCATTCACCGAAGGCTACGGCCCTTTCGCCGCGGCCTCGCCCACGGTTAGTGTTCGTGCTCTCGGTTGCGGGGGCAACCGCGTCTCGAAGGGGGACCACATGGCGATCGTCGATCTCATCGAATCCGGGCTCGGCCTGCTGCGCAGCGAGTCCGACATCACGCCCGCATGGGTGCAGGGAGTCCTGCGCGGGAGCGGTGTGCTGGAGGACGGCGTGGAGGTCACGTCAGTGTCCACCGAGCGCATCGGCGAGGGCGTCGGCATCCTCAGCATCCTGCAGAGGGTCACGCCCGCGTACTCGGGCGCCACGAAGGCACCGAAGTCCGTGGTGGTGAAGTTCCCCACCGACGACCCCACGCAGCGCTTCACCGCCGATGCACTGGTGCTGTACATCCGTGAGCTCGTCTTCTACCGCGACTGCGCTCCCGATGCGCCCTTCCGCACGGCGCGCTGCTTCGCCCAGGCCATCGCCGGCGACAACACCGACTTCACGATCGTGATGGAGGACATCGGGCACATGCGCCCGCTCAACCAGCTGGAGGGCGTCGGCCTGGAGGAAGCCAGGACGTTGCTCGCGACACTGGCCGACTTCCACGCGATGTGGTGGGGCAGCCCGAAGCTGGAGGGCATGACGGGCACTTTCCAGCCGCTCGCCAACCCCACGTACAACGCGGTTCTCCCGATGCTGTGGACG
>CAYXRQ010000038.1:0-9466 GCA_964466765.1 uncultured Bifidobacterium sp.
TGGAGACGATGGACGAGTACTTCGGCTCGTGCACCAACCACGGTGAGTGCGAGGCGGCGTGCCCGAAGGAGATCTCGATCGACGTGATCGCCCTCATGAACAAGGACTACCGCAAGGCGAAGTTCGCGAACCGCAAGGACCTCGCGCGCCAGTAGGACTGCCGCGGTCACGACATGGGCGGCAAGCAGTTCAACTGCGTCATCTGCAACGACCCGTTCCTCCGCGAGACGCGGGGGCCGGTCATCACCTGCCAGAAGGACGAGTGCAAGTACCTGCACAGCCGCGTCACGCGGATGAACGCGAACAGGAAGCAGCGTGGCCTCGGCCGTGCATGCGGGCGTTGCGGGACCGAGCTTCCTGACGGCAACCCCAGCCACTACTGCACGGAGTGGTGCGGCCCGTTCAGGCGAACCGTCGCCCGGCGCGGCCGTCCGCCGGCAGGTGCGCCGCCGGAACCGAAGGGACCGAAGCCGAAGCGTGGACGCCCGGCCACGAAGGTGCTCGGCATGGATGTCTCGGTGCTGCCGGAGCCGCACCGCACGATCGTGAAGATGCGCTTCGGCAACCCGGGCGAGATCCCCATGACGATCGAGGCGGTCGCCGCGTCGCTCGGGCTCGCGCCGGTCGATGTGGTGGGCATGGAGACAGAGGCGCTGGAGGCGATGGGCAACAACGCACGAGGCGTCAGCACCAAGCGCTGGCGCTACTCCTGACGCGCCGGTTCAGGCCTTCTCGAAGCAGTATCCGGTCGTCGGGTTGAACCCGATGGTGCGCAGGTACGCGACGAGAGCGTCGCGCTGCTCCTGGTTGTCCGGGCGCAGTGGCGGCACAAGTTCCAGTTCCTCGTGCGTCACGAACCGTGCCAGGTTCGGCACCGCACGGATCGACGTCTCCGGGTCCGTGCGTGTGATTGCGTCCAGCGTGCCGAGCCACGCGCCGATCCGGCCGCGCGTGGCGGGCGGCAGGAGCGTGGAGAGATGGCCCACCGTGTCGCGGGTGGGGTCGGCCTTCGCGAGCCCGCGGGCAGTGAACTGGTCGAGCGCCCTGTGGTGCCAGGCGAACACGCTCGGGTGGTGCCCGATGGAGTCGACGACGCCCGCAGTCCACCGCGCGGCCACCTTCCTGCCGCGCCTGCCGCTGCCGCGCACCGGCAGGTCCTGCAGGATGAGCATGCCCATCTCGTCGGCTGCGGCGTAGAAGTCCGGGTGCGCCACGTGGCCGCAGACGCGCACCATGTCGAGTCCCTTCCCGCGGGCCCGCACGAGCGGCTCGATTATCTCCTCCCGCCCGGCCCGTGCCATGTCGTACCAGGGCTCGGTGACATGTGCGCCGTCCAGGAACAGGCGCTCGCCGTTCACGGTGCAGACCCAGTTCTGGAAGCTGGCCTGGCGCAGCCCGGTGCGCACGGTGTGGGTGTGGCTGGTCTCCCCGTCGACGACCACGTCGATGCGCACGTCCGTCATCCCGGCACTGCCGAGGAAGTGCGGCCACCACAGCCGCGGGGATGCGATGTCCAGGTTCCACGACACGTTGTTCGGCCCCTTGGCGAGGGACTGGCGCCTCTCGTCGCGCACGGTCCCGTCTACCGTGGTGCGCACCGTGCACGTGAGCGCACGCGCGGAGTCGATCGATGCGGCAAAGAGGACGTGGGCGTTCTCCTCTGTCGCGTCGCGCGTGAGGACGCGTGCGGACTCGATGCGGGCGGGCCCGGTGGTCTGCAGTGCAATCGGCCGCCACACACCGGCTCTCGCACCGCCGTGGACCTCGAGCACAAGGTCATGGGAGTCCGTGAGCGCGTTCAGGTCGCTGATGTCGTAGCTGTGGCTGCGGAAGTACCCGTCCTGGTCGCCGAGGTACGCACCGTCAAGCCACAGGTCCGCCTGGTCGAGGATCCCCCCGACCTCCACCCACAGACGCCGTCCCGTGTCGACGGCGGGGGAGTCGAACGAGGCCCGCAGGAGGACCCCGTCCGAGTGGTCGAGGCCCTCCACTGATTCCCAGAGGGCTGGCAGTTCCACCGGCAGCCACGGGAGCCGGTCCGGGACGGAGAGCGCCGTGAGGCGGGCATCGTCACTCGCCGGATGAGCCCACCACTTCACGCCGCAATGCTACGGCTGCGTGCTCCCTGAGCGCCCCTCGGCGTCCGTGTGCAGGTCCACGATCTCGCGGGCGACGTTGATGATGACGGCGTCTGCCGGGCGCTGCCGCCCCGTCAGCTTCGCGGCGCGCCGCTTGATCTTGTCCCTCGTGCGGCGGTCGAGGCCGTGGAGGCCGCGACGGTCGAGTGCAATTGCGATGCGCAGCACGCAGTCCAGCACCGCATCGACATCGATCATCTCGTCGCTCCAGTCGAGCAGGTCGACCAGTTCGTCGATGAGATCGACGAGGATCCCGAGGTGTCCCTGCGGGGCGTCGCCGGGGAAGAGGAGGCTGATGTCGTGGACGACGGACGCGGAGAACTCGTCCAGCGTGCTGTGCCGACTGACGGAGAGCAGCATGGGGGCAGCCATCACTTCGTCCATCATGTCCATCGCATAGGTGGGCTGCACGATGCGCTTCGGGATGATGGTGTCGGTGGTGCGCGACGTGTCGACGGCGAGCCAGGCGGTGTACTTCGAGAGGACCCGGTGGCGGATCGAGACCTCCACGATCCGTTCCCTGCCGGCCGACTCGTCGGTGCGCCCGGTCATGACGTCGTAGTCGACCGAGTTGATGTGCTCCTTCGCCCAGCGCGAGGTGGCCGAACCGTCCCCGCAGGTGCGCACGGGGATGTCCGCGAGGTCGCCGGAGTCGGTGACCACCACGACGGAGGTGCCGTCGGCAGGCCGCGGCATCCGTCCCCACAGGGTGACGGTGCTGTCGGGGTAGATGTCCGGTGCCAGGTGCGGCGCCTGGTCGGTCAGGCCGGGGGCCACGAGACGGGCGTTGCGGTGCGCCGGCTGGCTGATGCGCCCGCACACGGTGCGCGAGACGTCACCGGTGCGGTGTTCCGCGGCCACGTACGCGAACATCCCGTTCGCCGCGAGGGTCTCCAGGTAGCCGTTCATGTCCTGGCCGATGCCGACGACGATCACGCGTGCGCCGCCCAGTTCGATGTCGCGCTGACGGGCGGCGGTGGCCTCGTCACCGTACGCGCCGTCGGTGACGAGCAGGACCACGCGCTCGTACTCGTCCGCATCATCGCGGTCCTCGACCGTGCCGAGCGCCGCGCCGGCCGCGGTGATGCCGCCGTCGAGGTCGGTGCCGCCGCGAGCGTCGACGGACTTGAGAGCGCGCTTCAGCGCGGTCTTCAGCTTCGGGGTGGCCCGCCCGAAGCCGTGCTCCGTGGGCCCGAGAGCCTCGATGACGCTGTCGAACGTGAGGACATGGACGAGGTCATCGTCCGAGAGCGACCCGATCGCGTCCTCCACGATGCGGCGCGCCGCGCCCATCGACCAGCCGCCCATGCTGCCCGAGCGGTCGAGGAGGATGGAGAGGGCGCGCCTCCTGCGCATGCCCTTCGTGGGCACCTCCTTCGTGCGGATGACCACCTCCAACGTCCCCATCGCAGGGTCGTCGGCATCGGGGGTCCACTTGGCGTCCATGGACTCTGCCGGCACCTGCCAGCGCACGACCACGTCGCGGTCCAGGGCGAAGTCCGTGATGACGACCGAGTCATCCGTGACCACGGCACCTTCCACCGTGTCGCAGACCGCCTCCTCCACCGGCTGGGCGAACTCGATCCTTATCCCCGATGCCACGTGGACGCTCCCGTCGTGGCGCGGCGGGGTGACAGCGGAGGCGTCGGGGGTGCCGGCGGGCACGTAGCGCTCCTTCACGTAGGTGGGGATGCGCACGGTCGCCTCGTTGCCGTCGCGGTCCACGGTGTCGTGCACGGTGACCTCGACCGTGATCGACTCGCCCGGGTGGATGTTGCCCACCGCGATCTCGAAGATCTCGCCCCGGTTCTGCACCATGAGCGCCGCGGTCTGGCCCTTGGCGAGCGCCTCCTCGTACTCCACGCGGGCCTGCCCGAGTTCCTTGATGTCCGCGACGATGATGCGGTCACCCAACTTGATGCGCATGTCGGTGACGGCACCACCGTTCGGCAGCGGGAAGGTGTAGACGGCCTCGATGGCCTCCTCGACCGTGTTGACGAACGTCTGGGTGACGACCCAGACCACGCCGAGGCCGTCGACACGTCCGAGCACGTCGACGGACTCGAGCGGCAGTTCGGTGTCGCCGGTGACGAGGGAGATGCCGACGGATTCGATGGTCGGGTTTGCTGCGAATGTGGGGAGGCGGAGAGTCATGGTGGGGTCCTTCTTTCTTGTGGTGGGGTTGTGTGGCTCTTGTTGGTTCGTGTGTTGCTGTGTCGAGTGGCAGCCGTCCGGGCGGAGGTTGGCGTGCCGCGTCCCGGAGGGGATGAGGATCAGATCGCCGCGAGCCCGGCGAGTGCCTCGCGGACCTTGTCGAGCTCGTCCTCCGTGGGCTGTCGCGTCCCGAACCCGGTGAGGGTTATCCCGCCCGAGATGCGCACGGCCCAGCCTTCGTCGTGATCGGGGAGTGCCGCGGACAGGTCCAGCATCTCCGCGCGCAGAACGGGGGAGTTCGCCATGCGGACTGCATCCATGCTCACCCGCGGCGGGCGGCGGATGTCGAGGTCCTTCAGGCTCGTCCCCTGTGACTGGGCGCGCCGGATGCGGATCAGCTCGTTCACATGGTCACGCGTCCACATGCTGCGGCCCTCACGGCGCACCGGCGGGCTGACCAGACGGAGGGTCACGTAATAGCGGACGGTGCGTTCGGACAACTGCGCGTCGATGCGGCCGTTGAAGCGGAGATCTGCGGTTGCATCCCGCACGGCGGAGAGGAGTTCCTCTGTGGCAAGAAAATCTGGCATGCGGGAAACTGTAGCGCCATTTGACACTGTTGACACTGACAAACTGAAAAAAGTCCCAAACCCTTGTGGCACAAGCCCCCGCTGGGGTGCCATGCACACATGGGGGGTACTGTCGCCCCATGACAGCCGGTTCCTCGCTTCCCGCCACGCCCCCCGCCACGCTCCCGGCCACCCTCGGTGCCCTGCGCGCATCCGGCTGGCAGAGCCTCCCCGTGAAGGAGGAGCTGCGCCGCAACGCCGTGCGCAACATCGCCGCGGGGCTGCCGCTCTTCGAGGGCGTGATGGGGTACGAGGACACGGTCATGCCGCAACTGGAGAACGCACTGCTCGCCGGCCATGACGTGGTGTTCCTGGGCGAGCGCGGGCAGGCGAAGACCCGCATGATCCGTTCGCTCACCGGCCTGCTCGACGAATGGATGCCGATCATCGCCGGCAGCGAGATCAACGACGACCCGTACGAACCCGTGTCGAAGCACGCGCGCGACCTGGTGGAGCAGATGGGTGACGACGCGCCGGTCTCGTGGGTGCACCGCAGCGAGAGGTTCGGCGAGAAGCTGGCCACGCCGGACACCTCGATTGCCGACCTCATCGGTGAGGTCGACCCGATCAAGGTGGCCGAGGGCCGCTACCTCAGCGACGAGCTGACGCTCCACTACGGCCTGGTGCCGCGCACCAACCGCGGCATCTTCGCCATCAACGAGCTGCCTGACCTGGCCGAGAGGATCCAGGTCGGCCTGCTGAACGTGCTCGAGGAGCGCGACGTGCAGATCCGCGGCTACAAGATCCGTCTCCCTCTGGACGTGATGCTCGTCGCCTCCGCCAACCCCGAGGACTACACGAACCGCGGCCGCATCATCACCCCGCTGAAGGACCGCTTCGGCAGCCAGATCCGCACCCACTACCCGCTCGAGGTGGAGACCGAGGTCGCGATCATGCGACAGGAGGCCCGCCCCGCCAGCATCGGTGACGTCACGGTCACCATGCCCGGCTTCATGGAGGAGATCATCGCCACGTTCTCCCAGCAGGCACGCATGAGCAGCCACGTCAACCAGCGCAGCGGCGTCAGCGTGCGCCTGTCGGTGAGCAACTACGAGGTGCTGTGCGCCAACGCGGTGCGCCGCGCCCTGCACGCCGGCGAGAAGGACGTGGCACCCAGGGTCAGCGACCTCGACGCACTGGCGGCCTCCACCGGCGGCAAGGTCGAGATCGAGTCGCTCGAGGAGGGCCGCGAGTCGGCCATCCTCAAGCAGCTCATCAACGCCGCGGTCCTCACGGTGTTCAAGCAGCGCGTCCCCGGGGACAAGGTGCGGGACGTGATCGCGGCGTTCGACGAGGGGGCCGTGGCGCACGTGGGGGAGGACATCCCCAGCGCACAGCTCTCCACCGTCATCACGGACATCCCGGCCCTCCGTGAGCCGGTGCTCGCCCTCACCGGCGGCTCGGAGTCACCGGCCCTGGTGGCGAGCGCCGTGGAGTTCGTGTTCGAGGGGCTTCACCTGAACAAGCGCCTGAACAAGGACTCGGCGGGATCCGCCGCCACCTACAGGTCGAGGGCGTAGCGGTGCTTCTGCCGCGCCTAGAGCACGAACGGCGAGCGCGTCCAGAGCTCGCCGGTGTCGTTGCGCGCGGCGTCCTTCGGCTCCCCGGTCAACGCCACGACCTGCAGGGCCGAGTTCAGGCCGCGCAGGTGCAGCGGCTCGTGTGCCGTGGCCACCACGCCGTCGGGGAGGTGCTCGGCCTGCTCTGCGGGCATCAGCACCTCGAAGGCCCCTGCCGCGTCGCAGATGCGCGCCGCCATGTTCACGGCCGTGCCGATGTAGTCGTCGCCCTCGAAGAGGAGGGCGTGGCCCGAGGCGATGCCGGTGCGCACGGAGAGCGGCGCGCACGCCGCCCCCGACTGCTTCTGCAGGCGCAGCGCGAACGCAACGGCGGCGTGCTGGTCCACCGCCACGATCATGCAGCCGTCGCCCAGCCACTTCGCGATGCGCACGCCGGTGTCGCTGGCGAGGTCGCGGGTGACGCGGCGCCAGTTGGCCAGCAGCTCGCCGGCTGCGGCATCACCGTGGGTCGTGGTGTAGTTCGTGAAACCGGAGATGTCGACGAACACGAAGGTGCGCGGTACTTGCATGTCGCCCCACACGATAGAGGGTCGGGTGACCGCTGATGGGGGCGAGATTCACCTACAGCCGCTGGGACGGCACCCAGAAGGGCTTCGACCTGGACGCAGAGGCGGTCCTGTCGGAACTCACCGATGACCTCCTGTACCACGGTGACCTCAACTCGGCACTGCGCCAGTTGATGCGCGAGGGCATGACCGACAAGGACGGCAACCGGATCGAGGGGCTGCGTGACCTCATGGAGCGGATCCGCCAGCGGCGCGAGGAGATCCAGGACAGCGGCGATCTCGGTGGTGTCTACAGCGAGGTCGCCGACGCCCTGCGCGACATCCTCGACGAGGAGCGCCACACCATCGAGAACGACCTCCGCACCGCGGAGGCCTCGGGCGACGAACGCCGTGCGGAGAACGCGCGCAACTCGGCCATGGAGCGGAACTTCCGCCTCGACATGATGCCCGACGACCTCGCGGGGATGGTCCGCGAGATGCAGCACTACGACTTCCAGTCCCAGGACGCCCAGCGCCGGTTCGACGAGCTGATGGACAAGCTGAAGAACCAGTTGATGCAGCAGATGGTCGACCAGATGTCCGACGCAATGCAGAACATGAGCCCGCAGGACATGTCCCGCATGAAGGACATGATGGCCGCGCTGAACGAGATGATCGAGAAGCGTGAGCGCGGTGAGGACCCCGGCTTCGAGAAGTTCATGGAGGAGTACGGCGACTTCTTCCCGGAGAACCCCCAGACGCTCGACGAGCTCCTCGAGCAGATGGCGAAGCGCATGCAGCAGATGCAGGCGATGATGAACTCGATGTCACCCGAGCAGCGGGCGCAGCTCCAGCAGCTCTCCGAGCAGCTGATGGAGGACATGGACCTCAATTTCCAGATGCAGAGGCTCAGCCAGAACCTGCAGTCGCTCTACCCGCAGCAGGGCTGGGAGCAGGGCTACGACTTCAACGGCGAGGAGCAGATGGGGATGCAGCAGGCCATGGATGCCATGGCCGAGCTGGGGGAGCTGCAGAGCATGGAGGGCATGCTCCGCCAGGCCACGAACCCCGCCCAGCTGGCCGAGGTGGACGTGGAGAAGGTCCGCCAGATGCTCGGAGACGAGGCCGCGGACTCCCTGGACAAGCTCGCCCAGCTGACGAAGATGCTGGAGGACGCCGGCCTGGTGAACCGCAAGGAGGGGCGCCTGGAACTGACCCCCCGCGGGCTGCGCGCCATCGGCAACAACTCCCTTCGGGAGCTCTTCAGCAAGCTCTCGAAGGACAAGTTCGGCCAGCACAAGATCCAGAAGGACGGCAGCGGCCACGAGCGTTCGTACAACTCGAAGCCCTACGAGTTCGGTGACCCCTTCCGCCTGGACCTCAACCAGACCATCCGCAATGCGCTGCGCCGCCAGGGGAGCGGCACGCCGGTGCGCCTGACACCCGAGGACTTCGAGATCGAGCAGACGGAGCACAGCACGAGGTCGTCCACGGTGCTCATGCTGGACCTGTCCATGTCGATGCCGATGCGCGGGAACTTCGTGCCCGCGAAGAAGGTGGCGATGGCCCTCCACTCGTTGATGAGCTCGCAGTTCCCGCGTGATTTCCTGGGTCTCGTGGGGTTCAGCGAGACCGCGCACGTGCTCACCCACGAGGACCTGCCCGAGGTCAGCTGGGACCTCGCTTACGGCACGAACATGCAGCACGGCCTGAAGCTCGCGCGGCAGATGCTCGCGCGCCAGACCGGCACGAAGCAGATCATCATGATCACCGACGGCGAGCCGACGGCGCACATCACCCAGTCGGGCCAGGTGTTCTTCAACTACCCGCCGGTGCGCGAGACGGTGGAGGCCACGCTGAAGGAGGTGATGCGCTGCACCAAGGACAACATCCGCATCAACACCTTCGTGCTGGATGCCACCTCGTCCCTGCGCCACTTCATCGAGCAGATGACCCAGATCAACCACGGCCGGGCGTTCTTCACCGACCCCGACAATCTCGGTAGCTATGTCCTCGTCGATTTCCTCGAAAACAGGCGCAAAACGGCCCGTTCCGGGCGTTGAAGGGCCAAAAACCCAATAAACACAGCGTGTTCGGGGGACATTCCTCGGGAAACCCTTGCAAATCAAGGATTCCACTTGCAGTTTGGACGAAGAGTTGGCACAATGACACCGTTGTAATTACACGGCTGTCCGCCGATGTCCCGGGCCCACGGTCCTCGGGAGTCAGAGAGAGCCACTGCTGGGAGGCATCAGAGTGCACGGAGACGGCGAGTCATTGAGTCAAGAACGCGGCTGGCAGGACAATGCCAACTGCCTGGGTGTCGACCCGGAGCTCTTCTTCCCGGAGCGCGGTGCCAGCACCCGCGAGGCAACGGAAGTCTGCAGGGACTGCGGCGTGCGCGGCGAGTGCCTCGAGTACGCGCGTGCCAACGGCGAGAAGTTCGGCATCTGGGGCGGTCTCTCCGAGCGTGAGCGCCG
>CAYXRQ010000039.1:0-9406 GCA_964466765.1 uncultured Bifidobacterium sp.
TGTGCGGGAGGTTCGTCGGCAATTTTGCGGTCACTGACCTGCTGGACGAGTTGCGCGACGCAGGAATCGAGGCAACCGTCGCAGTAGGCACACCGGAACGGATGTCCAACTTCAACACCGCACCGACACACGACTGCCTGGTCGTGCGGGCGGGGGAGGCCGGGCCTGTCATCGGGCCTGCCCGGTGGGGATTGCTCCCTGTGTGGGCCAAGGACCCGGCCATGGCCTCGAAGCTCATCAATGCCCGGTCGGAGACGATCACGGAGAAGCCGTCTTTCCGGAACCTGGTCAAGGGCCACAGGGCGATGATCCCCATGGCCGGCTTCTACGAATGGGACAGGACTGATGCGAAGAACAAGCGCCCCTACTTCGTGCCCCGCGCCGACGGGCGCACCATGTGGGCCGCAGGCCTCTGGACGCACAGCCCGCTCATCGGGTGCGACACCTTCACGCTCATCACGCGGGAGAGCCTCGCCGACCTCTCGGCCATCCACCACAGGAGCCCGGTGCAACTGGACGTCCGGGACGGCATCTCCTGGGTACTCGACGAGGAAGCGCCGCTCGGCCTCCTCGCACTCAACGAACAACCGCTGCTGGCGCCCTACGAGGTGGGGAAGGCTGTGAACGCCGTGCGCAACACGGGACCGGGCCTCATCGGGCACCTGGCCGCCGACGACGCGCCCCGCGACACGCTCTTTTGACAGCGCGCGCGTTCAGTCGCCCGGGAGTGCGGCGAGTGCCGCGGTGATGCGGTCGGCGTTGTCCTGGAGGCGCCCACGGTCCACGGTGGCCGCTGCGTTCCGGAAGTCAAGCTGCGACATGTCCGTGGTGGGAACGAGGTGCACATGACAGTGGTTGACCTCGTAGCCCGCGATGATGACCCCAACCCGCTCGCACGGGAAGGCTGACTGGAGCGCGCGGGAGATCCTGTGGGAGACAGCGAAGACATGCGCGGACAGGTTCGGCGCCATGTCGACCCAGTGGTCGACCTCCTCACGGGGGATGACGAGGACGTGGCCGTCAGCGAGCGGGTTGATGCTCATGAACGCGACGCACAGGTCGTCCTCGTGGACGAAGGTGCCGGGGATCTCGCGGTTGATGATGCGGGTGAAGATGGTCGTCATCCCATGTACCCCCCGGACACCTTGAAGACGTCCCCGGTGCAGTACTTCGACTCGGGACCGGCGAGGAACCTGATCATCTCCGCGATGTCGCCGGGCTCGCCCATGCGGCCCATGCCGATGCGCATGGTGATAGCCGCCTTCATCTGTTCGGAGAAGGGCGTGAGGAGCGGGGTGTCGATGTACCCGGGGCACACGGCGTTCACCCTGATGCCGATCCCGGCCACTTCGTCAGCGACTGACTTGGTGAGCGCGATGATCGCGGCCTTGGCGGTCGAGTAGTGGGGCGCCCCCGCCGACGGCATGAGGCCGAGTATCGAGGAGATGTTCACGATTGAGCCTGAGCGTCGCGGCGTCATGTGGCGCAGCGCGGCGCGGGTGCCGTGGAAAGCCCCGTAGAGGTGCACGCGGATCATCCTGTCCCAGTCGGCGTCGGAGAGGTCCACCAGGTTGTCCATCGGCTCGAGGGAGGCGATGTCCCCTGCCATGCGCCTGCCGGCGTTGTCGATGCTCCGTTGCATCTTCGACGAGGCGTTCGCCGGGGCGATGCCGGCGTTGTTGACCATGATGTCGAGCCGCCCGAGCCGGTCGACCGTGTCGTCGACGGCCGCGTCGAAGGCGGCGGAGTCCGTGACGTCGAAGCCGTAGCCGATCCCGCCGAAGCGGGCCGCGGAGTCCGAGGCCGCCGCGGCGTCAAGGTCGTTCACGACCACGATCGCTCCGTCCGCGGCGAGCCTGGCGGCGGCAGCGGCCCCGAGACCCGATGCACCGCCGGTGATGAAGGCGACCTGGCCCTCGAGCTGTGTTCCCATGCGGCAACACTATGCGCGCGCGAACGGCGGGGGAGACCCGCATCGCACGGGCCCACGCAGGGCGGAACTACCATTCGTCCGTGACCGACGTGAAGGGAAGCAGCGGACTCTTCGACCGCGTGTGGACGGTCCCGAACGCACTGTCGGTGGTGAGGCTGGCGCTCCTGCCGGTCTTTGTCTCCTGGATGGCGGACGGCCGGATAGTTGCCGGTGCGTGGTTCTTCGGCGCGCTCTGCTTCACGGACTTCGTGGACGGCTGGATCGCCCGGCGGTTCGACCAGGGCAGCGAACTCGGGAAGGTGCTCGACCCGGTCGCCGACCGCACGATCTTCTTCGTGGGCGTGGTGACCGCGATGTGGTTCGACGCGTTCCCGTTGTGGCTCGGGGTCCTGATCCTGTTCCGTGAAGGGGCGATCGCGCTGATGATGGTCGGTGCCACGCTCCTCGGGATGGAGCGGTTCCCCGTGACGAAGGCCGGCAAGTGGGCGGCCTTCCTCGTGATGTGCACGGTCGGTTGGCTGACCCTCGGGTCTGTCGGCGGGTCGTGGACCGTCGCGCGCTGGATGGGGTGGGCGGCGGCGGTGCCGGGAATGGCGCTGTCCTACTGGACGCTCCTGCAGTATGTGCCTCTCGTGCGGGCGCACTTGGCCGCCGGGAGGGCCGCCAAACGACTACCGTGAGGAGCGTGAACGTCCCCTCCCATCTCCAGTACACGAAGGACCACGAATGGGTGCAGATCACCGGCTCCGTCGCGCGGATCGGCATCACCGACTTCGCGCAGGACGCGCTCGGTGACATCGTCTTCGTGCAGCTTCCCGACGTCGGGTCGTCGGTGTCCGCCAACGACTCGTTCAGCGAGATCGAGAGCACCAAGAGCGTGAACGACGTGTACGCGCCTGTCACAGGGACCGTCTCGGCCGTCAACGAGGAACTGTCCGCCGAGCCTGAGCTGCTGAACTCCGACCCCTACGGTCGCGGCTGGATCTGCGAGATCGAGATGTCCGGCGGGGCCGACGGGCTCATGTCGCCCGGGGAGTACCAGGCACTGATCGGCTGACATGTCGTACGTGTTCTGCAACCGCTGCGGCCACCGCAACCCGCCCAACAGCGGGTTCTGCAGCGCCTGCGGGTCGGTCCTCGACGTGGCCGACGACCGCACGATCACGATCGCCAAGGTCGACCCACTGATGGATGCCCCCGGGCGGGCCGATGACGTGGTCGTCGACCTGGGTGACATCCCCGCTGGCGAGGCGATCCTGGTGGTCCGCGGCGGCGACGACGAGGGCGCCCACTTCGCGCTGCGGACCCAGGTGACGACCATCGGCCGCCACCCCGAGTCAGACATCGTCCTTGACGACATCACGGTCAGCCGCCGCCACACGGAGATCCGTCTCGTCGACGGCAGGTACGTCGCCTCCGACGTCGGGTCCCTGAACGGAACCTACGTGAACCAGGAGCGCGTCGACTCCGTGGTCGTCTCCCAGGGGGACGAGCTGCAGGTCGGCAAGTTCCGTCTCGTGTTCCTGCAGAGCGCGGAGAGCCTCAAGTGAGCGCGCGCGACTACCTGTCCATCGGCGAGGTTCTCGCGCTCCTCCTGGAGGAGTTCCCCGACGTCACCATCTCGAAGATCCGTTTCCTCGAGAGCCAGGGCCTCATCGAGCCCGAGCGCACGGCGTCCGGCTACCGCCAGTTCACCGAGACCGAGGTCGACCGGCTGCGCGTGATCCTGCGCGAGCAGAAGGCTCACTACCTCCCGCTGCGGGTCATCAAGGACAGGCTCGACGACGAGACGAGCGACATCAGCCGCGAGCTCAGGCTGGTGTCCGACGGCGTGATCCGCAGCGATGCCCACCCTGCCGCGCGCGCGGCGATCCCGCGCGGTTCCCGCACCACAACCACCACACCGGCGCTGGAGCAGGACGTTTCTGCAGCGGTGGTGTCCCGTGAGCAGCGCAAGGTGGCCGCGCGGCACGCGGACCAGACCGAGTCCCTGCCCCGGGACATCCTGCTCGCCCGTTGCTCCATCGACGCATCCTTCCTGAAGGAGCTCGAGCAGGCCGGCCTCGTGAGCGGGCACGACGTGGGCGACACGACCTTCTTCGAGCCGCACTCCGTGGAGATCGCGCGCGTCGCGGGCCGCTTCCGCGAACTGGGAATCGACATCCGCCACCTGCGGGCGTGGAAGACGAGCGCGGACCGCGAGCTGAGTCTCTTCGAGCAACGGATCCTGCCGCTGCTGCGGGCGCGCAGCTCGACCGGCAGGGAGGAGGCCATGGAGATGCTCGACGAGCTCGTCGACCTCGGTGGAAGCCTCCGCAACGCCCTTCTCGCTCGCGAGACGGCGCGTCTCACCGAACCGAGGTGACCGTGAGGGCCCTGTCCGTCCGTCGTGTCGAGCGCAGCCGCGCCACCAACAGCTTCGTCGTCACGCTGCGCGAGGACGACCAGCCGAGGAGGCAGTTCGACATCTTCATCGGCCTGAACGAGGGGATGGTCATCCGGATGATGCTGGACGGCGAGGTCTCGCCCCGGCCCTTGACGCACGATCTCTTCGTTCTCGCCCTCGAGCGCATCGGAGTGAGCGTGAAGAGGACAGTTCTGACCCAGGTGAAGGAGAGCACCTACTTCGCCGAGCTCGTGCTCCTCTCCGACTCGGGCGAGGAGACCACCGTCTCGTGCCGGCCCTCGGACGGCCTGGCCCTGGCCCTGCGGGCCAACGCACCGATCTTTGCCTCCGAGAGCCTGCTGGAGGAGGTCGGCTCCGTGCCCCAGGACTCCGCCGACGACGAGGGCGAGATCCTCGACGAATTCAGGGATTTCATCGAGAACATCAACCCTGACGACTTCAACCTCTGAGGACGACCGGCGACCCCTTGCGTTCCGAGGCGGGTGCCCCTAGCGTCTTACATCCGTGTAGTTACCCGGGTGTGACCCCCGGGGATCGCCCGACAAGGTGGGACCAATGAACAACGAGACGTACAGCGGACACAGTGCGGCGGAGATCGTCGGCATCACGTACCGCCAGATCGACTACTGGGCGAGCACCAACCTCATCCGGCCGACCGCGGCCGACGCCTCGGGCAGCGGGTCCAGGCGCCGGTACACCTACAAGGACCTCCTCGAGCTCAAGGTCATCAAGAAGATGCTCGACGCCGGCATCAAGTTGCCGAAGATCCGTGACGTCTTCGCGTACATGCGCGAGCACGTGGGCACGGAGATCGCCTCCGCCCACATCGTCATCGACGGCAACTCCGTGATCCTGTGCGACGGCGACAACCTGATCGACGTGGTGCGCCACGGCCAGGGCGTGCTCAACGTGCTGCCGCTCATGGGCGTGAAGGACGAGGTGGACCGCACGCTCGTGTCGCTCTCGGACCGCATCCGCGAGATGGAGGCGAAGTCGCAGGAGTCCGCGCCAGGTGCGTCGCGCCGGACGGGCTCGGCCACCGACGCAGCAATCTGACCATGCGACTCTCGCCGCTGGACGCGGTGCACCGCGGTCTGGGCGCCAAGATGGCGCCGTTCGGCGGGTGGGAGATGCCGATTGCGTACCCCTCGGGGACGCTCGCCGAGCACGCGGCGTGCCGCACCGGCACCGCAGTCTTCGACGTGAGCCACCTCGGCACCGTCCGCGTCGAGGGCGCCGCCGCGCTGGGCAGCCTCCAGGCAGCCCTCACGAATGACCTCACGAAGATCGGGCCGGGCCGGGCCCAGTACACCCACCTGCTCGACGCGGCCGACGCGAGCGTGCTCGACGACATCATCGTCTGGTGGGTGGATGACGAGGTGTTCGACGTGATGCCGAACGCTTCGAACACCGAGCGCGTGATCTCGGCGATCGGCGGCACCGACACCACGTCCACGCGCGCGGTCATAGCGGTCCAGGGCCCGACTGCACGCGACACCGTGCGGAACTTCTGCCCGGAGGCCGCGGGTGTCGGGCGGTTCAGGGTGGCACGCGTCGACGTGCTCGGGCATTCATGCACGGTCGCCGGCACTGGCTACACGGGGGAGGACGGCATCGAGATCGCGGTCCCGGCGGCTGGTGCGTCCGCGGTGTGGGATGCGGTCGTGCGGCACGGCGGGCAGCCGGCCGGTCTCGGGGCCAGGGACACGCTCCGACTGGAGGCGGCCCTTCCCCTGCACGGTCACGAGTTGGGGGAGGGGATCACGTCCCTCCAGGCAGGTCTGGAGTGGGTCGTGGCCTGGGGGAAGCCCTCGTTCCGCGGCAAGGACGCCCTCCTCGCGGAGAAGGAAAACGGGCCGGCGAGACGACTCGTGGGACTGAGCATCAACGGCCGCCGGCCGGCCCGCGACAGGAGCGAGCTGAGGGACACCGCGGGGGCCACTGTGGGCCGCATCACGAGCGGCAATTTCTCGCCGACCCTCGGGCACTGCGTGGCGATGGCCTTCGTGGACCGTCCGTGCGCAGCGGGGGAGGTGCTGTTCGCGGACGTGCGCGGCACCCTGCTCGAGGCGACCGTCGTGCCGATGCCCTTCGTCGCGAAGAAGAAGTGAACCCCTAAGGGGCGGGGGTCCCCGTCCCGGACGACGGAGGGGCCTGCGACGGCCTGTTGGGCTTGAGTCCGAAGAGACCCCCGGCGCTCTCGGCCATCGATGCGAGCGGACCGAGGCGCTTCGTCAGTTCGCCGAGGGATGCGGCGATCTCGCCGAGGGAGGCGGCCGCGTTCATGGCGTTCCCCACCTGGGGCATGATCCTGCGCAGCGGCTCCTCCACCTCGTCGAGGAGGGAGTTGATGCGTGTCGTCGTGCGGTTCAGGTTGTCGACAGTGGATGCGAAGTTCTCCAGGATGACGATCAACGACTCCGTCGTCCGCCTGGACGCGTCCACTGCGCGTGATGCGAGGTCAACGGGGTCGAGCGCTGCCACGAGTGCGAGCAGCTGCTCGACCGGGTTCTGTCCGCCTGTTTCGCTCATGCGGGCACAGTATCGGACACGAGCGAGTCGGCGTACGCCTCGATCGGCCCGCACGTGCACACCAGGTTGCGGTCGCCGAATGCGGCGTCGATGCGCGACACCGGCGGGAAGTAGCCGCGCGTGCGCAGCGTGGGCAGGGGGTAGAGCGCCTGCTCGCGGCCGTACGCCCGATCCCACTCGCCGACGACGTCTTCGACGGTGTGGGGTGCGTGATGGAGCGGGGAGTCCCCGGCCGCGACCGAACCGTCGCGCACGTGGTCGATCTCGCGCCTGATGGCGAGCATCGCCTCGCAGAAACGGTTGAGCTCCTCGAGCGTCTCGCTCTCTGTGGGCTCCACCATGAGCGTGTTCGCCACGGGGAAGCTCATCGTGGGGGCGTGGAAGCAGAAGTCCATCAGTCTCTTGGCCACGTCGTCGATGGTCACTCCCGTTCCCTTGACGACCTCTGCGACGTTCAGGATGCACTCATGTGCCACCGTGCCGTGGCCGCCCGCGTAGAGCACGGGGAAGGCGTCGCGCAGGCGTGCCGCCACGTAGTTGGCGGAGAGGATGGCGTCCACGGTCGCCCTGCGCAGGCCGTCCGGCCCCATCATCGTGATGTAGACCCAAGGGATGCCGAGGATCGACGCCGAGCCGTAGTTGGCGCCGGAGACGGGCCCCACAGCCGACACCGGGTTGACCGGGTCTCCCGGGAGGAACTCCGCGAGGTGCGCACGCACCGCCACGGGACCGACGCCCGGCCCGCCGCCCCCGTGGGGGATGCAGAAGGTCTTGTGCAGGTTGAGGTGGCTGACGTCGGCGCCGAACTTGCCGGGCTGGGCCAGCCCGACGAGCGCGTTCAGGTTCGCGCCGTCCACGTAGACCTGGCCGCCGTGCTCGTGGATGACCCCGCAGATGCGAGTGATCGACTCCTCGAAGACGCCGTGGGTGGACGGGTACGTCACCATGGTCGCCGCCAGTGTGTCCCCGGCCGCCGCGGCCTTGGCCTCCAGGTCCGCGACATCGATGTTGCCGTCGTCGTCACATTTCACGACCACGACCTTCATGCCGGCCATCACGGCGCTCGCGGCATTTGTCCCGTGCGCGCTGTCGGGGATGAGGCAGACATTCCGCTGCAGGTCGCCGCGGGAGCGGTGGTACCCGCGGATGGCCAGGAGGCCGGCGAACTCGCCCTGGCTGCCTGCGTTCGGCTGCAGGCTGACGGCGTCGTACCCGGTGACGGCGACGAGCATCTGCTCGAGGTCGTCTATCACCCTCCGCATGCCGGCCGTCTCGTCGTCCGGCGCGTAGGGATGGACGGAGGAGAACTCGTCCCAGGTGACGGGCTCCATCTCCGTGGTGGAGTTCAGTTTCATGGTGCACGACCCGAGCGGGATCATCGTGCGGTCGAGGGCGAGGTCCTTGTCGGCAAGTCGGCGGAGGTAACGCAGCATCGCGTGCTCGGAGCGGTGCGAGTGGAAGACGGACTGCGTCATGAAGTCCGTGGTCCTCGCGGCCCCGTCGATAGCCGGCCCGGCGGGCGCGAACGGCGCGGTGCACCCGAGTGCCGCGAGCAACCTGCCGACCTCGTCGGCGGTGGCCTGCTCGTCGGTGCTGAACGAGACGGAGCCCGCGTCGATCCTGCGGATGTTGAACCCCGCGTCCCTGGTCGCCGCACAGAGTGCGTCTGCGTCGACCCCGTCGATCCGCACGGTGTCGAACAGCTGCGCGTGTCGCACCGACATCCCCGCGGCGCGCAGTGCATTGGCGGCACCCGAGGCGAGCGAGGCGATCCGGGTGGCGATTGCACGCAGGCCGTCTGGGCCGTGCCAGACGCCGTACATGCCCGCCATGTTCGCCAGGAGCACCTGCGAGGTGCAGATGTTCGATGTGGCCTTCTCGCGTCTGATGTGCTGCTCGCGCGTCTGCAGGGTGAGGCGCAGTGCGGGCCGGCCGGCGGTGTCGGTGCTGACCCCCACGAGGCGCCCCGGCAACGAACGCGCGTGCTCCTCCTTGCATGCCATGAATGCTGCGTGCGGCCCGCCGAAGCCGAGCGGGATGCCGAACCGTTGGGACGACCCCACCGCAACGTCGAAGCCGAGTGTGCCCGGGGCCTCGATGAGAACGAGCGCCATGAGGTCGGTGACGGCGATGGCAAGAGAACCTGCGACGTGGATGCGCTCCGTGAGCACCCGCATGTCGCCGGAGGGCCGCACGTGCCCGCCGGACGACGGGTACGACACGACGACCGCGAAGTGTCTCTCCCCGTCGAACATGTCGACGGGTGCCACGTCGACGCCGAGCCCGAGAGGCTCCATGCGGGTGCGCACGACCGCGACGGTCTGAGGGTGGGTGTCCTCGTCGAGCAGCACGGTGTCGCGCTTCTTCTTCACGGTCCGGTGCGCCATCGTGATTGCCTCGGCGACGGCCGTCGCCTCGCCGAGGAGCGATGCGTTGGCGAGCGGGAGTGCCGTGCGTTCGGTGCTCATCGTCTGGAAGTGGAGGAGAGCCTCCAGCCGCCCCTGGCTGATCTCGGGCTGGTAGGGCGTGTAGGC
>CAYXRQ010000040.1:0-8967 GCA_964466765.1 uncultured Bifidobacterium sp.
CCGCCTGCTGCATGTTGTGCGTGACGATCACGATGGTCATCGTCTCCGACAGCTGCACGATCGTCTCCTCCACGCGGAGGGTGGAGCCGGGGTCGAGCGCGGAGCACGGCTCGTCGAGGAGCAGCACATCCGGCTTCAGGGCAAGAGACCGCGCGATGCACAGACGCTGCTGCTGCCCACCGGAGAGCGAGCCGCCCGGGGCCTTCAGGCGGTCCTTCACTTCCTTCCACAGGCCGGCGCGGGTGAGGCACTCCTCGACGAGGGTGTCCTTGTCCGACACCTTGATCCTGGCGAGCTTCAGGCCGGCGATGACGTTCTCGCCGATGTTCATCGCCGGGAACGGGTTCGGCTTCTGGAACACCATCCCGATGCGGCGGCGGATCTCGATCGGGTTCACCTCCGGGGCGTAGATGTCCCTGCCCTCGAAGAGGACCTCCCCGGCCATCGAGGCCTTCGGGATGAACTCATGCATGCGGTTGAGCATGCGCAGGAACGTTGACTTGCCGCAGCCCGACGGGCCGATCAGGCCGGTGACCGTGTTCTCCGGGAAGTGGAGCGACACATCGGCGAGGGCATGGTGCTTGTTGAACCATGCGTGCAGCCCGCGCGCCTCGAGCCCGCCCGCGCCGCCGACCTCCAGGTTGTCCGCGTTGCGGCGGGTGCGGTCCTTCGCGACCGTCGTCCCCTCGGCGGCCGACTGGCCGATGACCGCTGTCGCGTCGATGTCCGGTGTGTCCATGTCTGGTCTCACTTTCTCGAGAGTCTTGAGCTGAGCGTTCGGGCCAAGGCGAAGAGGACGAAGACCACCACGAGCAGCACGAGCGAGCCGCCCCATGCACGCGTGGTCGCGTTCGCGTCGCCCAGCCCGAGGCTGGAGAAGATGTAGATCGGCAGGCTGGCGATCGGCTCGTTGAGGTTCGTGCTGGTGGCCACGAAATACGAGGCCGTGAGGATGAGCGGGGCGGTCTCCCCCGCGACACGGGCGATGCCGAGGATCGCAGACGTGACGAGACCGGAGGCGATAGTGGGCAGCACCACCCGGAACGTCGTGCGGGCCTGGCTGGCACCCAGCGCGTAGCTGGCGGCACGGAGCTCGTCCGGCACGAGCTTCAGGACCTCCTCGGCCGTGCGTGCCACCGTGGGCAGCATCAGGATCACGTAGGCGAGCGCGCCGGCCCACGCGCTGAACCCGCCGAAGAAGATGACGACTGTGGCGTAGATGAAGAGACCGGCGACGATCGAGGGCACGCCGCTCATCGCCTGCGTGAGGAACCTCACGAACGCCGAGAACCGACCCTTCACCTCGACGATGTAGACGGCCGCCATGATGCCGAGGGGCACGGCAATCGCCGACGCGATGAGGACCATGAGGAGCGTCCCGACGATCGCGTGCGCGACACCACCGAACTGCAGCGGGTCGCTCGATGGGGTGATGCGCATGTCCTCGGTCAGGTACCCGCTGTGGAACGCCTTCGAGCCCTTCTGGTACACGGTCACGAAGATGGAGGCCCACGGGATCAGCACCGCCCCGAATGCGGCGATGATCACCGAGGTCGCCACCCGGTCCATCGCCACGTTGAGACCGTGGCGGATGGCCTCGGCGAAGGTGAGGACGGGCAGGCACATCGCGAGCCCCAGGTAGAACCCGAGCACCCCGCCGAGTTCGGTGCGGGCGGAGAGCTGCCAGCTGATGACGAGGGAGGCAACGACCAGGCCGACCGCCCGTGCGGCAGTCTGGCGACGACGGTTCCACGGGCGCCGGGGCGAGACCTCGCTGCTGACGGTGACGGCGGCGGTCATGCGATCTTCTTGCTGCGGTTGACGACGATGGTTGCCATGAAGTTGACGAGCAGAGTGACGAGGAAGAGCACGAGGCCGGCGGCCATCAGCGCCTTCAGTTCGTACGGGGTTGCCTCGCCGAACTTCGTGGCGATGAGCGACGCGACGTTGCCGCCGGCCGAACCGAGGATCCGGAAGTTGATGTCGAAGACGAGGTTCAGCGTGAGGTACACCGCAACGGTCTCGCCGAGTGCCCGGCCGAGGCCCAGCATCGCTCCGCCCACCAGGCCGCTGCGCCCGAAGGGGAGCACCACGTTGCGGATGGCGCCCCAGCGCGTGCCCCCGAGCGCGTAGGACGCGTCGACCAGGTCGCGCGGCGCCTGGCCGTACACCTCGCGCGCGACGGACGTGACGATGGGGGTGATCATGAGGGCCAGCAGGAGGCCGGCGAGGAACGGCGAGCGCCCGAAGATCCCGGACGGCACGTCGAAGATGGGGATGAAGTCCAGCCAGCGCTCGAGCGGCACGGACCAGTCCTCCACGATCGGGAGCAGCACGGCGTACCCCCAGATGCCGAAGATGACCGACGGGATCGCCGCCACGAGGTCGAGCAGCGCAGTGAGGACCGTGCGCAGGGTCTTCGGGGCGTAGTACTCGATGAACAGGGCCGCCGCGATGGCGAACGGCACCGCGATGAGGATGGCAATGAAGGCGGTGAGGACCGACCCCACGAGCATCGCACCGATGCCGAGGACGGCGGTGCTGGTGTCCATCGGGTCGCCGATGTTCCACACCTCGCCGGTGATGAACGAGAAGCCGAAGTCGGAGAAGATCTCGTAGCCGCGGTACAGCAGGAACGCGGCGATCATGGCGAGGACGACAAGCGAGAACAGCGCCCCCGCCGTCATCGTCCCGCGGAACACCCTGTCGATCGGCGTGTACGTGGAGACGAGATTCCGTCGCTCGGGGGTCGCGGTGGTCTCCGTCACGGAAAAAGTCTCCCAGTGCCGTCTGACGGCGAACCGTCCTGTCGGTGAACTGGAGGTGAACGCCGTGGTGAATTCTCGGTGCAGATCCCTACAGGCGGACGACGGTGCCGGCGAGGTCCCGGATGTCGGCGGCGTCGTGGGAGACGATCACCGTCCGTGCCTCCGATCCCGCGAGCACCTCGCGCAGCACCTCCCGCAGGCCGGGCCGCGAATCGGCATCGACAGCAGCGAACGGCTCGTCGAGGAGGAGCACCGCGGGGTTCGTGACCACGGCCCTGGCGATGGCCACCCTCTGGCGCTCGCCCCCGCTCAACCCGTCCGGCTTGCGCCCCCCGAACCCGCCGAGGCCGACGCGGTCGAGTGCCTCCTGTGCCCGTGCGTGCGCATCCGCGCGCGGCGCACCGTGGCACCGCGGCCCGTAGGCCACGTTCTCCAGCACAGTCATCGTGGGGAACAGGCGCAGGTCCTGGAAGACCACCACACAGCGCCGGTCCTGCGGACCCACATACACGTCCCCGTCGTCCAGCACGCGGCCGTCCAGTTCGATGCGGCCGTCGAGAACGCGGTCGATACCCGCAACCGTGTGCAGCAGTGTCGACTTCCCGCTGCCATTCGCACCCACCAGGCCGAGCACCTCGCCGGGGGCCACCTCGAACGATGCATGGCGACTGAACCCGCCGCGGCCGAACACGGCGTCGAAGACGAGCGTCACCGCGCCACCATCCAGCGGCCGCGGAGGGAGGCGATGACGAGCACCGACACGAGCATCATCGCGAACGAGACCGAGAGAGCGGCCGGGTAATCGGTGCTGACCAGTTCGTAGACCGACATCGGGAGGGTCTGCGTGCGGCCGGGGAAGCTGCCGGCGAAGGTGATCGAGGCGCCGAACTCTCCGAGCGAGCGCGCCCAGGCGAGTGCGACGCCGGCAACGATCGCCGGGCGGGCGCCCGGCAGGGCAATGGTGAGGAAGACCCTCATCGGCGAGGCACCGAGAGTGCGGGCGGCATCCTCGAGGCCGGCGTCGAGCTGACGGAACGCCGACTCGACCGCAAGCACGAGGAACGGGATCGACACGAAGACCTGTGCGAGGACGACGGCGGTGCGGGTGAACGGGATGCTGACCCCCCACCAGTCGAGCAGGTGCTGGCCGATGATGCCGCGCCTGCCGAACACAGACAGCAACGCGATGCCCGCGACGACGGGCGGGAGGATCATCGGCATCACGATGACGGAACGCACGAGCCCGACGGCGCGCATCCTCGTGCGTGCGAGCCACCAGCCGAGCGGCACGCCCGTGACGGTAGCAACGAGTGCCGCGACGACGGACGTCTGCAACGAAACGAGTGCAGCGCGCCGGGCTGCTCCTGATGTCGCCAGTGACCATGCGTCCGCCCACGGGAGACGCAGGGCCACACCGAGCAACGGGAGCACGACGAACGCGCCCGCCACGAAGGCGAGCACGCCGAGCAAGCGCGAGGCGCGGGGCGTGCTCACGGGGCCGTGAACCCGTGCCTCACGAGGATGGATGCGCCCGCCGGGGACGCGAGAAACCCGACGAAACGCCCGGCCGCGCCGTCCGCGACCAGTGGGACCGCCGTGTACGTCACCGTGGAGTTCTGTGCGGCAGGGATGGACACACACCGCACGGGCGGGGCCGTGCCGGTGCAATCACTGACGAACACGATGCCGGCGTCGATCTCCCCCATCACGATCTTCGCCCGCAGCTCGGCCGCTGACGGCACCTCGGTGGTCACGATGCCGGTGCGGTCGGTCCCGGGGAGCACTTTCCCGATCACGTCATCGGCGAGGGCCCCGCACGGGGCGCTCGGCACACACAGACCGACTGCGATCCCCCTCCCGGACGCAGTCGCGAGGTCATCCACCTTCTCCACCGCGGGGTCGCGAGTCATCAACGCGGCAGTGTTCGACGCGACCACGCGTGGCTCACCCGCACTGCCCACGCCCTCGGTCACCGTGCGCACGGCACTCTCCCCCGCGGCCACGAACACGTCCGCCGGTGCACCGCCGATGATCTGGCCCGCAAGCGCGGTGGACGAACCAAGGCTGACCCTGATGTCGACCTCGCACCCCGTCGCCGAGGCGAACTCCCGGCTGATTCCCTCGAGCGCGGGCCCCAGGGAACTGGCGGCAAGGACGGTCAATGTCGCGGCGTCGCCGCCCGGGCAGTCAGACCCGGCACCGTCCCCGGTTGGCCCACCGCACGACGTGAGCACCATGGCGCAGATGACAACAAGGACCCGGCGCATGCAGGGATAGTAGTCAGTTATTGACTACTTGGACAATGCTGCGTAGCCTCCGCGCATGGCCCGGTCCGACCCGACTCTCGCCCGGGAGGTCGTGCTCGCCCTGGTGGTCGCCGAGCCCCGCCACGGCTGGGCACTGCAGCGCGAGCTCTCCCCAGGGGGCAGCATCGGCCGGGCGTGGTCCCTCTCGAGACAGCTCACCTACCGCGCGATCGACGCGATCGTGGAGGAGGGACACGCCCGGCGCGGGTCGCCGCGGGACGGGGGCGGTGCGGACAGGGTGACGGTGACGGCAACAGCCGCCGGACGGAGGCACTCACGCGACTGGCTGGACGAGCCCGTGGCGCACCTGCGCGATGTCCGCACCGAGCTGCTCGTGAAGTTGATGCTGAGGGAGCAGGCGGGGCTGGACACAGCGGCGTTCCTGGCCAGGCAGCGGACCGTGTTCGACCCGCTCATCGAGAGGCTGCGGGAGAACGAGGACACGGGTGTGGTCGCCACATGGAGGCGCGAGAACGCAGATGCGGTGCACAGGTTCCTCGACTCACTGGAACGCCAGACCACAACGTGACCGGCGCCGGGTCCCTCAGCGGGATCACTCCGTCGACGTGCCGGCAACGACGAGTGCGGCCAGGACGACAGCGGCCCCCAGCCAACTGACGGGGCGGATGTCCTCCCCCAGCACGAGCGCGCCGAGCACAGTGGCGGTGACGGGCTCGACCAGCGTCAACGTCACCACCATCGAGCCCGTCAGCCTGGAGAGCGAACGGGCATAGAGGAGGTACGCCACGGAGATGGTCGCGAGCCCCAGGTACGCCACCGTGACCGGCCCGCTCGGCGTGCCGAGCCAGTCGAGCGACGACGGCACCACGAAAGCAACGCCGAGCACCGCCGCCACGACGAAGGACCACGCCATGGTCCACGTGCCGCTCCACCCGTCGTCAAGCAGGCGCTTGCACAGCAACGTGTAGACGGCGTAACTCGCCCCTGCACCCACGGCGAAGAACACACCGGCGACGGAGAACGACGTGTCACCCTCCGGCGGCGAGCCGAGAACGAGCATCGCAAGACCCACGAGGGCGGAGAAGAGCGCGATGATCACGCGGCGGGACGGTCTCCGCCCGAGCAACGAGTCGATCACCGCTGCGATGACCGGCCCGCTGCCGATCGTGAGCATCGTCCCGACGGCGACACCGGAGTGCTCCATCGCACTGAAGAAGCAGACCTGGAAGAGCGCCATGGCCGCACCGGCTGCCACCGCCTCCGCACGGAGTCGGGGTCGGTTGCGCCCGTCCGTGGCCAGCCCGTAGGCCAGCAGGGGGACGGCACCGACCATCAGTCGCACGCCCGCGACGGAGAGGGACGAGGCACTCTCGGGGGCGAACGAACGTGCGGTGCCGGAGGTGCCGAACAGCACCGACGCCACCACCACCCCGACTGCGGGGTGCCCCCGGAAGTCGAGCCGCCCTCTGCTCATCGGGTGGTCACCCGAGGCCCCACGGAATCATGGGCGGAAGGCAGGCGGCACTAGTGTGAGGCGGACCATTGCGGGGTCTTGTCTAGCAGGGGCTCCGCCGGGGATGAAGGTTGCATGGGCCCACGAGACGAACACAAGGTGACCAGACGGCGTCGCATCGCGGTCCGCGGTCTCCTCGTGGTGTTCGGGTTCTCCCTCGTCCCGCCGTTGTTCGCTTCGCACGCCTCTGCAGCCACTGAGGAGGGCGAGATCATCGCCACCGTCACGGAGCAGCGCGAGGCCGAGGGCGGCGTGGAGCGCCTCCCCGTGGGAGGGGTCCGCATCCGTGCCGTCGGCTCCGCAGGAACTGCCGACGGCACCACCGACTCGACCGGCAAGGTCTCCCTGAAGGTGCCGAAGGTTGGCGCCTACGAGGTGACGGTCGACGTCGCGAGCCTGCCCTCCGGCGTGGAGGCCAGCCCCGAGTCCCCCACGACGATCAAGGTCGATTTCTCGAGCGGCGTCACCATCGGGTCGGGGTCCAAGTCCGTGAGTTTCTTCGTGGGCGACGCACGGCGGGCAGTCGTCAACCGCTGGGAACTGCTGCCCCAGACCCTGGTGAACGGCCTGAAGTACAGCCTCATCATCGCCATGTGCGCGATCGGCCTGTCCCTCATCTACGGCACCACCGGCCTCACCAACTTCGCCCACGGCGAGATCGTCACCATCGGGGCGCTCGTCGCCTTCTGGCTGAACCAGTCGGGCCCGAAGGTGCACCTCCTCATCGCGGCCCCGTTCGGTGTCGCCGCCTCTGCCCTCATGGCAGGGGGGTTCGAGCGCCAGATCTGGCAGCCCCTGCGGCGGCGCGGGATCAGCCTCACCTCCATGACGATCGTGTCGATCGGCCTGGCCATCGGCATCCGCTACGTGTACCTGTTCTTCTTCGGGGGCCGCAACCGCAGGTACCGCCAGTACGTGGGCGACCCCGAGATCGACTTCGGCCCGTTCGGCGTGACGCCGCGTGACCTCGGCATCATGGCGATCTCCGCGGTGGTCGTGGTCGGCGTCTCGCTCTTCCTCATGCGGGCGCGGCTCGGCAAGGCGATCCGTGCGGTCTCGGACAACCCGGACCTGGCCTCCACCACGGGCATCAACACCAACCGGATCATCCTCACGGTCTGGCTGATCGGCGGCGCACTGGCCGGCCTCGGCGGCATCATGCTGGGCGCGGCGAGCGGCGTGCAGTGGGACATGGGCAACATCCTGCTGCTCCTGATGTTCGCCGCCATCACCGTCGGCGGCCTGGGCAACCCGTTCGGCGCCCTCCTCGGCGCCTTCGTGATCGGGATGTTCACCGAACTGTGGACGTGGGTCTTCCCGAACGTGGTCGAGCTGAAGACGCTCGGCGCCCTCATCACCCTGGTGGTCATCCTGCTCGTGAGGCCCCAGGGATTCCTCGGCAAGAAGGAGCGAATCGGATGAAGTGGGACCTGATCCTCTCGAACTCGCTCTACACAGCGGTCAGCGCCAATGCGATTGCCTACATCCTCGTGGCGTCGGGACTGAACGTGCACTTCGGCTACACGGGCCTGCTCAACTTCGGCCAGGCGGGGTTCGCGGCCATCGGCGCGTACTCGCTCTCCATCCCGATCAGCCGCTACGACTGGCCGTGGCCTCTCGCCATGCTGCTCGTGGTCTTCCTCGCGGTTGTACTCGCGCTCCTGCTGGGCATACCCACGCTGCGGCTCCGCGCCGACTACCTGGCGATCGTCACGATCGCGGTGGCCGAGATCATCCGTCTGTTCCTCAACTCGGTGCGGTTCACCTGGCTCACCGGCGGCAACGACGGCCTGCAGGGCTTCACCCGTTTCATGGAGAACATCAACCCGTTCCCCGACGACGGCGTCACCTTGTGGGCCCAGAAGGTGGACGGGTACCGCCTGTGGCTGCTCGTCACAGGGTGGGTGCTCGTCGCGGTGGTCGCCACCGGCATCTGGGCACTCATGCGCAGCCCGTGGGGCCGCGTGCTGAAGAGCATCCGCGAGGACGAGGACGCCGCGCGCAGCCTGGGCAAGAACATCTTCGCCTACAAGATGCAGAGCCTGATCATCGGCGGTTTCATCGGCGCCCTGGGCGGCATGTGGCTGGTGCTCGACAAGCAGTCGTCCCAGCCCCAGGACTTCTCCACCACCTTCACGTTCTTCTGCTACACGATCATCATCCTCGGCGGCGTGGCCCGCGCCAAGGGGCCGATCATCGGCACCATGATCTTCCTGTTCGTGGTGCAGTTCGTGGACATCACCCTGCAGCAGGCCACGAAGGTCACCCCGCAGGACCCCACCCCGCTCATCCCGGCCTGGATCGTGGACGACAACAACTTCTCCCAGATCAGGTTCATCGTCGCCGGCTTCGCCCTCGCGACGCTCGTGGTGGTGCGGCCCCAGGGGATCTTCGGGGACAAGAGGGAGCAGGCGTTCGA
>CAYXRQ010000041.1:0-8858 GCA_964466765.1 uncultured Bifidobacterium sp.
TACGAATGGTCAACCTGGCGAACAACACCCTGGGCTCCACGATCAATGTCGGCACCTACCCATGGACGATCACCTCAACGGCCGACGCCACGAAGATGTACGTCAACAACTTCGACAACGCGTCGATCACCGTGGTGAACGGGTCCGGGTCCGCCCCCTCCTCGACGGTCACCATCGACCGCACGGGCGCCACAGCCACGTGGGGCAGCCCGTCCGCCGGCACCACAGTGTTCCCGCTGACGTTCAACGAGAACGTCAGCGGCATCGCTGCGGGAGACTTCGCGAACGCAGGCACGTCCACCGGCTGCGTCTTCGCCCCGGCGGCGACCTCTGCATCGGGCGGGTCCCCCCTGAACATCACCGTCACGGGCTGTTCCACCGGGACACTGTCCCCGCGCCTGCTCGCCGGGTCCGTCACCGACGCCGCCGGCAACACCGGGCCTGCGGCGAACACTGACGCCTCGTCGGTGGGTGTCGACGGAGTGCCGGGAGGTCCAGCCGCCACGTGGTCCCTCCCCGCGTCGCCTTTCACGAACGCGTCCGTGGTCACCTCGACCCTCACCTTCAACGAACCGGTCATCGGCCTGGCCGTCGGCGACCTCTCCGTCACCGGCACCGCCACGGGCTGCACGCTCGGCCTGTCCGGTTCCCAGCCCGGCAGCACCTTCACGGTGACGGCATCGTCGTGCTCAGAGGGGACCGTGGTGCTCGCGCTCGCAGCGGGCTCCGTGACCGACGAGGCCCTGAACTCCGGCCCCGGCACCTCCCCCACCGCCAACACGGTCTTGCGCACCATCACGGGCCTCTCCACCCCGTACTACTCGGCCCTCTCGCGTGACGGCTCCACGCTGTGGACGACCAACACCAACGCAAACACGGTGATGGCCTACAGCACGTCCACGGGCACCGCCCTCGCCTCCATCGCGGTCGGTTCCAGCCCCCGCGGGATCGCCCTGTCGCCGAGGGGCGACCGCCTGGCCGTCGCGAACCTGTCGTCCAACTCGGTCTCCATCATCTCCACCGCCACCAACGCGGTGCTCGGCACCGTCACGTCCGTGGGCACGTCCCCGATGGGGGTCGCATGGTCGCCGAACGGGCGACTCGTCTGGGTCAGCAACATCTCGTCGAACACCGTCTCCGCGGTCGACACGACGACCATGGCAGTCGAGGTCTCCGGGATCGCGACGGGCGCCTACCCGAACTCGGTGGCGGTGTCGCCCGACGGCAGCCGCGTGTACACCTCGAACGTCAACTCGAACACGGTGACCGTCGTCAACACGGCCACGCTCGCGGTGGCAGCGACTGTGAACGTCGGGGCGAGCCCGTACCACCTGGCACTCAACAACGCGGGCACCCGCCTTGTCGTTGCGAACTACGCGGGCAACTCGGTGTCGGTCATCAACACCGCCACCAACACTGTCGTGACGACTGTGGGTGGCCTCAGCAACCCGATGGGGATCGTGCTCTCCCCCGACGGCACCCTCGCCTACGTCGCCAACAGGGGCAACTACACCGTGCGTGCGGTCGACCTCTCCCCTGCGACGCCGGTCCTGGCCGCCAGCCCGAACATCGCCCTGTCCTCGCAGTCTCCGTGGGGCCTGGCGATCAGCGCCGACGGCCGCAGGCTGGCGCCCACCTTCGACTCCGGGTCGCGCGTGATGGTGATCGACACGGGGCTCGCCCAGACGGCGCCGATGGTGATCGACCGCGCCGCGCCCTCGGTGGTCTCGATCGTCTCGGACAGCTCCTCGCCGAACGACTTCAACGAGCAGTCCTGGACAGTGACCTTCTCCGAGGAGGTCACCGGCGTGGAGAGCGCGGACTTCGCGCTCTCGGGCACGTCCACGGGCTGGGCCGGCCTGACAGTCTCGGGGACCGGCCGCACGCGCACCGTCACGGCCAGCAACAACTCACCGTCCGCGGGCACGATCATCCTCACCCTCACCCCGGACTCCGTCAGCGACCAGGCCGGAGCCACCGGGCCCGCATCGGGCGCGGCAGCTTCCGCCGTCACCTTCGCCCCCAGCGAGGGCGTGTTCAGGGTCGACACCCTCACGACCTCCGGGTTCTCGGGTCTCGAGGTCGCAGGCCAGACGGGCGATGACCGCGGCGGCATCGCGCTCACCCGCAACAACGTGCTCCTCACGGGTGACTCGAACCTCGCGCGTTTCGGTCTGACCAGCCTCGGCCAGAACGGCACCGTGGCGGCAACTGATGGAACCTGGATGGACGCGATCGCGACGGACCTGAAGACCCTGCGCGCCTACGCCTTCAACCTGCCGTCCAGCCGCAGCGGGAATCTCACCACGCTCACGCCGCTCGACCCTGCCACCGGCCTGCGCGCCCAGCCTGCCATCACGCTGTCGACGCCAATCACGCTCGGCGGCTCGATGCCGGGCATCTTCGCCGGCTTCGGCCGGATCGTGGTGTACGCGAACAACACGGTCTGGGACGTGGCCGTGCCGAGCGGCACCGTGACCAACCGCGGAACGATGGTGCTGCCGTCACGCTCAGGCTCCGAGAGCTGGGCCACGTGGGGCGTGGCCGAGTACTTCGGCGGGCGCCTCTACCTCACCTACGTGAAGGGCGCAACAGGCATCGAGCGGGCGCGCGTGCCCGATGCCCAGACGACCACGGTCGCCACGTTCACCGGGCTGTCCGACATGGCCTCGTTCGTGGTGAACCCGCGCACCAACCGCTGGTACTTCCACTACGAGTCATTTGCGCAGAGCTTCGCATTCGGTTCCGACGAGACCATCGGGTACGCGAACGCAACCGTGACCATGGGAGGCACCTCCCCCGACCCGGTCACGAGCCTCGCCGCCTCCACGCGCTCCACCACCGCACTCCTCACGTGGTCCGCCCCTGCGTCCGGCCCGGCGCCCACGGACTACCTGGTCGAGTACACCCTCGACAACGGCACCACCTGGCGCTGGGTGAACGACGGGGTGTCCACCGCCACCAACGCGTCGGTTCCGTCGCTCACACCGGGAGATTCGGTGCGGTTCCGCGTGACCACGGTGTCGGGCCTGAACGCGAGCAGCGGAGTCGTCACTGATGCCTCCGTCGTCAGTCCCTACGCCTCTGCCCCCACGGTCACCTCGGTGACGACCGGCAACACGCAGCTGACCGTCGCGTTCACCGCGCCCTCAGTCGGCGGGGCCTCCGCCATCTCGAACTACCAGTACTCCACCGACGGCGGGACCACCTGGACGACGCGCAGCCCCGTGTCCACCACGTCGCCGCTCCTGATCACCGGGCTCACGAACGGCACCTCGTACGGAGTCACCATCCGTGCCGTCAACACCAGCGGCCCGGGTGACGCCGCGGTCGTCACGAACGCGACCCCGTCCACTCTTGCCGGCGCACCGACCGTGTCATCCGTGACACCGTCCTCCTCCCAGGCCTTCTCCGTCGCGTTCACCGCCCCGGCCTCGGACGGTGGCAGCACCGTGACGAACTACCAGTACTCGCTGAACGGCGGGGCGACCTGGACTACGAGGTCCCCTGCGTCGGTGACGAGCCCCCTGGCCATCACCGGGCTCACGAACGGCACTTCCTACCCGGTCGTGCTGCGCGCCGTGAACACGAACGGCGGCGGTGCGAGCAGCAACACCGTCACCGCGGTGCCCGGTGTGCCGCCCAGCGCGCCGGGAATCTCGTCCGTGTCCACCTCCGACTCAAGCCTGAGCGTGGTGTTCACTGCGCCGGCGAGCAACGGCAGCATCACCGTCACCAACTACGAGTACTCGTTCGACGGGACCAACTGGACCACCAGGTCGCCCGCTTCCACGTCCTCGCCGCTGACCATCACAGGACTCACGAACGGCACCCAGTACGCCGTGCGGATCCGCGCGGTGAACGCGGCCGGACCCGGCACCGCCAGCAGCTCCGCCACCGGCACGCCGTCGCGCACGCCTGACGCACCCACGATCACGGGCATCGAGACGTCCTCCGGCAGGCTGCGGGTGTCGTACTCCGCGCCCGCATTCAACGGCGGCGCGGCAATCACCAACTACGAGTACTCCGTCAATGACGGGAGCAGCTGGACCGCGCTCAACCCGGCCAGCACATCCGGCACTTTCTCCGTCTCTGCGCTGGTGAACGCCCGCACATACCCGGTGCGCGTGCGTGCGGTGAACCTGCGCGGAGCCGGGGCCGCGAGCGCAGCTGTCGACGGCACGCCTGCCACGACACCGGGGGCGCCGACCATCAGCGGCGTCACGCCGTCGAACGGGAGGCTCGACGTGTCGTTCGTGGCGGGCGCCGACGGCGGTGCTGCTGCCACGAACTACGAGTACTCACTGAACGACGGGACCACCTGGACGGCACGCACCCCGGCGGGTACTTCATCTCCCATCATCATCACCGGGCTCACGAACGGGACGACCTACCCCGTGCGGATCAGGTCCGTGAACTCCCAGGGTGCGGGCGGCGCGAGTGCCGCCTCCGACGGCACCCCTGCGACGGTCCCGGGGGCACCCACCATCAACGGCGTCACCGGCAGCAACACGCGCCTCACCGTTGCGCTGACCTCGGGAACAACCGGCGGCGCAGCGATTACCAACTTCGAGTGGTCCACTGACGGTGGCTCCTCCTGGACAACCCGCACCCCGGCCTCGGCCAGCAGCCCGTTGGTGATCGCCGGCCTCACGAACGGAACCGACTACTCGGTGCAGGTTCGTGCAGTGAACTCCCAGGGTGCGGGCGCGGCGAGCACGCCTGCCCAGGGCCGGCCCGCGACGGTCCCGGGGGCACCCGTCATCAACGGCGTCACGGGGGATCCCGGGCAGTTGACCGTCGCGTTCTCGCCACCAGCGAGCGACGGCGGGAACTCAGTGACGAACTACGAGTGGTCCACCAACGGGGGCACCACCTGGACGACCCGTTCGCCCGCCTCGACTGCGTCGCCGTTGACGGTCACGGGTCTCACGGACGGCACGGTCTACTCGGTGCGCGTGCGCGCGGTGAACGCCCAGGGTGCGGGTGCGGCCAGCACCATCGTCGAGGGGACCCCGGTGAACACCCCGGGTGCGCCTGCCATCAACGCGGTGAACAGCGGCAGTGGCTTCCTGAGGGTGGACTTCTCCGCCGCCCCGGCGCGCGGCGCGACCGTCACGAACTACGAGTACTCGCTCGACAACGGGTCCACCTGGACGGTCGTCGACCCGGCCGCCGTCACCAGCCCTCTCACCATCAACAACCTCACGAACGGGACCACGTACCAGGTGGCGCTCCGCGGAGTGAACGCCCGCGGGCAGGGAGTCGCGAGCTCCGCAGTCGCGGGCACACCCTCCGCGCCGCCCTCGGCACCCACGATCACGTCCGTGAATGCCGGCGGGGTGTCCGGCTCACTGTCGGTCGCGTTCACCGCGGGGAGCAACGGCGGCGCGGCCATCACCGCGACCGAGTACTCCGTGGACGGCGGGACGTCCTGGACGACCGCCTCGTCCGTGTCGAGCCCCGTCCTCGTGACCGGACTCACCAACGGCAGCACCTACAGCATCAAGCTGCGCAGCTACAACGTGCGCGGTGCCGGTGCGGCCAGCGGCGCGGCATCGGGCACACCGGTGTGGACGCCTGCGGGCCCCTCGCTCAGTTCTGTCGTGGGTTCCAACCAGACCCTGACGATGTACTTCTCGCCCCCGGCGGACACAGGCGGCGCCCCGATCACCAACTACGAGTGGTCGACTGACGGCGGCGCGACGTGGACCACCCGTTCCCCCGCTTCCACCGACAGGCCGCTCGTCATCACGGGGCTCACCAACGGCACCGCGTACAACACCGCCGTGAGGGCGGTCAACTCGCGCGGCCCGGGTGCGTCCAGCAACACCGCCGGGGCGAAGCCGGCGACAGTCCCCGGCGCCCCGTCCATCACGTCCGTGACCGCTGCTGACACGTCGCTGTCCGTTGCGTTCACGGCCCCCGCGAGCGACGGTGGTGAGGCCGTGTCGAACTACGAGTACTCGATCGACAACGGCCAGACGTGGACGGCCCGCACTCCCGCGACTCCCGCGGCGCCGCTCGTCATCAGCGGGCTCAACAACGCCACGGACTACACCGTGAAACTGCGCGCGGTGAACGTGCGCGGCGCGGGTCCCGAGAGCACAGGCACTGTCGGCCGGCCCGCCGGTGCGCCCGCGGCACCGCTCCTCGTCGGGGTGGCATCAACCGACGGGGGGCTCTCCGTCTCGTACGTGGCCGGCTCCGACAACGGGTCTGCCCTGACGAACCTCGAGTGGTCGACGGACAACGGGGTCACGTGGACCACCCGCAGCCCGTCCTCGGTCACCAGCCCGCTCGCCATCACCGGGCTGACGAACGGAACCGCATACCCCGTCCGCCTCCGCATGGTGAACGCACAGGGCAGCGGCACCCAGAGCGCGGCGACCTCCGCCACGCCGGCCACCGTGCCGGGCGCACCCACGATCGACTCACTGTCGCCGCTCGACGGCGGCCTGTCCGTGACGGTCTCCGACGGTGCGTACGGCGGTGCTGCCGTGACGGCGTGGGAGTACTCGACGGATGACGGCACCACGTGGACCGCGACCGCGGGCAGCTCCAGGACCTTCTCGATCACGTCACTCGTGAACGGCACGTCGTACCGGGTGAAAGTCCGTGCGGTGAACCGGATCGGCGCGGGTGCTGCGTCTGCCGCCACCGCCGGCACGCCGTCGCGGGCACCGTACGCCCCCACGATCGGCACGGTTGCCCCGGGCAACGGCAAGCTGACCGTCTCGTTCACACAGGGCAACGACGGCGGCGCGGCCGCCACCACGCTGCGCTGGTCCACCGACGGCGGCGCCACGTGGAACGACCGCGCCACGGCATCGACCGCGAGCCCCCTCGTCATCGACGGGCTCACGAACGGCACCGCGTACGCACTGAAGATCCAGATGGTGAACGCGCGCGGCAACGGTGCGCCGTCGGCACCGGCCACCGGGACACCGTCCACGGTGCCGGGCACGCCCACGATCACATCGGTCACCCCCGGCAACAGGACTCTCACGGTGGCCGTCACGGCCCCGTCCAGCAACGGCGGGGACACCATCGCCAACTACGAGTACTCGCTGAACAACGGCTCCACCTGGGTGCCTGAATCCACCGCGGTCTCGACCGGGTCGTTCACCGTCACATCGCTCACGAACGGGACCACCTACCAGGTGCGCATCCGTGCGGTGAACGCGCGCGGCGCTGGCGCACAGTCTTCCGCCACCAACGGCACTCCCTCCACGGTCCCGGGCATGCCGGCCATCATCTCCACCACGCCCGGTGACGGCCTCGTCGACGTCGCGTTCGCGCTCGGCGCGAACGGCGGTGCCGTGATCACGAACCTGCAGTACTCGGTCGACGACGGTGCCACATGGACCGTGCGCGACCCCGCGGCCGTGACCAGCCCGCTGCGCATCACCGGCCTGACGAACGGCGTCACGTACCCGATCCGCCTGCGGGCCGTGAACACGAACGGCCCCGGCGTGTCCAGCCGCACCAGCGGCACGCCCGCGACGGCCCCTGACAAGCCGACGATCACCCGCATCGTCCCCGGTGACACCACCCTCACGGTCGAGTTCGAGCCACCGGCCGACAACGGCGGTGCTGTGATCACGAACTACGCGTACTCGGTGGACGGAGGCAGCTTCGTGCTGCTGTCACCGGCCTCCACTGACTCCCCCGTCGTGATCACGGGGCTCACCAACGGCACGGACGCGTCCGTCGTGGTCGCGGCGGTCAACAGCCAGGGCCGCGGCGCCTCGAGTGACCCCGTCACGGGGAACCCGGCGACCGTGCCGGGTGCGCCCGTCATCTCGGGCCCCACGGTCGGTGACGGCACGCTGAACGTGAACTACTACGTCCTGGACGACGGCGGGCGCGCGGTGTCATCAATCGACTACTCGCTCGACGGCGGCGACACGTGGACGAACGTCCCCGGGGACAACTCGCCCGTGGTCGTGACCGGGCTGTCCAACGGCACGACTTACGACGTGAAGCTCCGTGCGCGCAACGCCATGGGCACAGGCGCCGCCTCGGCAACCCGCCAGTTGGTCCCTGCCAGCCCGCCCGCGGCGCCGGTCATCGGCTCCGTCATCCGGGCGAACGGCCAGCTGACGGCGAACTTCACCACCGGGTTCGACGGCGGCTCCCGGGTCACGAACATCGAGTACTCGACTGACGGGGGCTCCAACTGGACCGCCGCGAGCCCCGCACAGACGGCGAGCCCCGTGGTGATCACCGGGCTCGCGAACGGCACCACCTACGCGGTGAAGGTTCGCGCCGTGAACGCACAGGGTGCGGGCGCAGCAAGCGCGTCGGTCGATGGCACGCCGGCCACTGTCGCCGCGGCGCCCATCATCGCATCGGTCACCGGAGGCGACGCGAGCGCATCAGTGGCCTTCACGCTCGGCGCATCGAACGGCGCGTCCGCCACGAACGTCGAGTACTCCGTGGACAACGGACTCACATGGACATCCCGCAACCCCGCATCGACCGTGTCCCCGCTCCCCCTGCCCGGCCTCACGAACGGCACGCCGTACTCCGTCCGCCTGCGTGCGGTGAACCCCATGGGAACGAGCAGCCAGAGCGCAGCCACGACCGTGACTCCGGCGCGCGCGCCCGACGCGCCGACCGTCACCTCCGCCACCGGCGAGAACGGACGCGTCGTGATCGCCTTCGCGCCGAATGACGACGGCGGGTCGGCGATCACCAACTACACGTACTCGATCGACAACGGGGTCACGTGGACGGCACTGTCGCCCGCGCGCACCACCGGGCCGATCGTGGTCACCGGCCTGACGAACGGCACCTCGTACCAGGTGCGACTGAAGGCCATCAACTCGGTCAACGAGAGCGCCCCGAGCACG
>CAYXRQ010000042.1:0-8823 GCA_964466765.1 uncultured Bifidobacterium sp.
GAAGAAGTCGTTCGACAACCAGCCAAAAGGCACCGAACCGCCGAACCGCACGTGCGTGTTGCCCGCCATCCCCTCCGGGACACGCCTGACGGCCCTGGACATGTCGACGAGGTCCGGCCGGATGTGCAGCATCACCGAGGTCTCGTCTGTTCCCCCGTGGATCCCCATGCCCAGCTCGCCCGCCGCCGACGAGCCACCCTGGTCCGCAGGCATGTGCGGGTGGGCCAGGAACGTCCTCAGGCCGTGCCGCAGCCGAAGCTCGCGGTTCGCCACCTGCAGCAACGCGCTGTTGCCTCCGTGGCCGTTCAGGAAGAGAAGCCTCGTCGCGGGTGTCGCCGCGATGCTCCGGCCGATGTCATTCAGCACCGCGAGCAGGGTCTCTGCCGAGAGCCAGACGGTCCCCGGGGACCATGCGTGCTCGTTCGATTTCGTGAACCCGAGAGGCGGGAGGAGCCACACGTCGTGGTCCTCGCCGTGTTCCTCCACCGCGGCGCGGGAGACCGCATCCGCGACGAAGAGATCCGTCCCGAGAGGCAGGTGCGGTCCGTGCTGCTCCACGGCCCCGAGCGGCAGGACGACGATCGAGTCCCTCGACAGCACGTCGCCCACGGCTGCACCGGGGAGGTCGGCCAGGAATCTCGTGCTTGGCATGCACCGAAACTACCCGAGTGGGACAATGTACTGATGGACGCGAGGACCGGGACCGACTACGACGCCGTGGTGATCGGCGCCGGGCACAACGGCCTCGTGTGTGCCGCCTACCTGGCCCGCCACGGCGTCCGCACTCTCCTCCTGGAGGCGAGGGCAGACGTGGGCGGCACTGCGACCTCCGAGTCGTTCGCGGGGGCGACCGTCAACATCTGCAACTGCGACCACCTGACCTTCCGCACCACGCCGATCGCGGACGAGCTCGGCCTCGCTGCCCACGGCCTGCGCTACGTGGACATCGAGCCGGCGCAGCTGAATGGGCACTGGGACAGCGACACCTACTGGTCCCTCCACCACGACATCGACGAGACGCTCGATTCCCTCGCAGGGTCAGTTCCCGGTGACGTCGAGGGGTACCGGCGGTTCGCCCGTGACGCAGTGCCTGTGGCACGTCTCATCACGGAGGCGGCGAACAACCCGCCCACCCGCGGCTCGCTGCTGGCCCACACTGCCCGCCGCGGGGGCCGCGGCCTTGCCACGATGCTGCGCTGGAGCAGACGGTCAGCCCTGGACGTGCTGCGGTCGTACTTCGGCGACGAACGTGTCTACGGTCCGGCCCTCGTCGAGGGACCTGTGGTGTGGGGTCTCTCCCCCGACACCCCGGGGACGGGCCTCGCGGCCATTGCGTTCGCGCTCCGCCATGTCACGCCGGTCGGCCGGCCCGTCGGGGGGTCCGGCGCGCTCCCCCGTGCGCTGCTCTCGGCCTTCCTCGCCTCCGGCGGAGAGGTGCGCCTGTCCACCAGGGTGACGTCCATCAACTGCGTCGGCAAGGAAGTTAGGTCGGTGACGACAACCGACGGCACCGTCATCAACGCCGGCGTCGTGGTGTCCGCGTGCGACCCGCGCCGCACGTTCGTCGAGTGGCTCGCAGACCCTCCGGCTGGCGCCGCCTCCCTGGTTGCGAAGTGGTCGTCGATGCCGCACCAGGGCGGTTATGAGTCGAAGATGGACGTCGTCCTCGATGCGGCACCACGCCTTGCGGGGATGACCGCGACGCCGGCATCAACGATCGTCATCAGTCCGACGGTCGACGAGATGCGCCGTGGCGCGGCGGGGCTCGCAGACGGATACGTGATGGACAGGCCCGCGATGCTCGCGAACTTCCCCGCGTACGCAGATCCCGGCCTGGCGCCGCCGGGTAGGCACATCCTCAGCCTGGAGGCCCTCTACACGCCGTATGCGCTGCCCGGTGGGTGGCCAGGCAGCGACCTGCCGGACAGGTGGATGTCGCGTCTCGCCGGACGGATGCAGCCGGGGTTCCTCGACTCGGTCGTCGCGCAGCGAACGGTCACACCGGACCTCTACGAATCGGAGTTCCATCTCCCGATGGGGCACGCGACGAGCTTCCCCGGCGGTCCGCTCTCGGCATTCATGGGAGCCGACAGGGAACTGTCTCGCTACGAGACCCCCGTGACGGGGCTTTTCCTCACAGGCGCCGCCACCTTCCCCGGCGCGGGCGTGTGGGGGGCGAGCGGCCGCAACGCGGCGCTCACCGTGATCAAGCGTCTTTGACGATCTTGCCCTTTGTGACCACGGGGTCCTTGTCGCTCCACGGGAAGTTGATCCACAGGTCGGTCTTCTTCCATGCGTAGTCGCACTTGACGACCGAACGGGGCTTCTCGTACAGGACCGCCGAGCGGACCTCCTTCACGCGTCCGCGGAAGAACTCCTCGACGATCTTCAGTGTGTGCCCGGTGTCGGCGACGTCGTCCACGATGAGGACGCGTGCGAAACGCAGTTCCACGAGGTCAGGGACCGGCGGCAGGATCATGGGGACGGGGAGACGCTCGTCCACGCCCGTGTAGAACTCGACGTTCATCGTGTAGAGGTTCTTCACCGCGAGTGCGTAACCCAGGGCTCCCGCGGCGAGCAACCCGCCGCGCGCGATCGCGAGGATGATGTCGGGCTCGTACCCGGAATCCGCGACCATCGTCGCAAGGTCACGGCTCGCCGTGCCGAAGATGTCCCAGGTCATGATCTCGCGCTCGCTCACGTCGTCAAAACTAGTCGCCGCGGCGGTCACGGCACGCCTCCGTGACGTTGACAGAATGTCAACTGCCGTACTCGGGCCTGCGCTTCTCGGAACGGGCGGCGCGCGCCTCGGCTGCGTCCGCCGAGAACGAGGCCATGATCTGCTGCCGGTTCTCCAGGTCGATCGCCGCCTGCAGGCCGGGTATCTCGAGCGCCGACCACATGCCCTCCTTGGTGAGCGCCACGCCGATCGGGCTGTTCAGCATGATCTCGTCCGCCTTCGCGTATGCGGCCTCCAGGAGAGCGTCCTCAGGCAGCACCTCCGTGACCAACCCGATGCGGGCGGCTTCTGCAGAGTCGAAGATCCGCCCGGTCAGCATGAGCTCCTGGGCGCGGGCCGCCCCCACCAACCGTGGCAGTAGCCAGCTGGTGCCGATGTCGCAGGCCGACAGGCCGATGCGGATGAACGCCGCGTTGAACCGGGCGGACTCGGCCGCGAGCCGGATGTCGGACCCCAGCACGAGGGCGAACCCGCCGCCTGCGGCCGGGCCGTTCACCGCTGCGATGACCGGCTGGGGAAGCGACCGCATCGCGGGGATCAGGGATGCGATGTGCTTCTGCACCGCCAGGCCCCTCTCCACGCGGCCGTGCCACTCGAAACCGGGGGCCTCCCCGTACCCGTTCAGGTCGAGCCCGGCACAGAAGCCGCGCCCCGCGCCGGTGAGCACGACCACGCGGCACGTCCGGTCGGCGGCGACGGTGCGCAGCGACGCGTGGAGCTCCTCCACCATCGCGGAGGTCATTGCGTTCAGCTTGTCCGGCCGGTTCATCGTCAACTGGACGATGCCCTCGCGCGGACGGGAGATCTCGATGTCGGGCATGCCACATGGTCGCACGACTAGCCTTGCCCCATCGCACCCGGACCACGACCCAGGCTCGGCACGACCCTCGCGGGCCTGCGCAACGGGCACAACGACCCGACCGTGAGGATCTCGGCCGGGCGGCTGGCGCGGGCCACCATCGGCCCCACCGGCCCTGTGGGGTTCGTCTGCGAGGAACTACCCGACGGGACGGTGTCCGTGACCACCGAGAGCGAATCGGGACCCACCGTCCAGAAGCTGAGTAGGCACCCGTTCTTCGGCGACGACGACCCCGGGCACGACGTGGTACCCGTCCACGCGGCAGTCGCACGGGCGATGGAGCGCCACGGTGACGTCCGGTTGCCGCAGACGGGCAACCCGTACCATGAGCTCCTCCCCGCCGTGCTCGCGCAGCGCGTCACTTCTGCCGAGGCGGTCACCCAGTGGCGCGAGCTGTGCAGTCGCTGGGGCGAGAGCATCGTGGTGGGCGGCGTCCCGATGAGCACGCCGCCCCGGCCTGAGGTCCTGGCGAAGGTGCCGTACCACGAGCTCCATCTCCTCGGGGTCGACCGCAGACGTGCCGACGCATTGCGCACCGTCGCACGGCACGGCGAGCGCCTGCTCACGGGCTGGCGGACTGACCAGCCCGTGCACGAACGAACGCGGAGCCTCACGTTGATCCCCGGTGTCGGCGAGTGGACCGCGGCAGTCGCGGGTTTCGTCGCCTTCGGTGACCCGGATGCACTCGACGTGGGCGACTTCCACACCAAGAACACCGTGGCGCATGCGCTGGCCGGGAGACCCCGCGGCACCGACGAGGAGATGTGCGAGGTTCTCCGCCCGTACACCGGCCAGCGGGCCCGCGTGGTCATGTGGCTCAAGCTGGACGGCTGGCGGGCACCCGCCCGGGGACCGAAGAGGCGTATTGTTTCCATCGCCCGTCTGTAGGCGATTATGACCGTGACACTGAGAGAAAAACTGGCCCGCCGTGCGGGGAACACCGGGACGGCGTCTCCCTGGCAGAGGGCCCTCTACCGGGGCATGTTCGCCTACTTCTTCAGTCGTGTCCTCGTGGTCCTCGGGGCCGGCGTGGGCATCGCCGCCCATGCCGTGCGCGACCGCTGGGAGGACAAGGTGCCCGTCGAGGGCATCCACGCCCTCGTGCGCGTGTTCGACAGCTGGGACGGACACTGGTACATGGACGTCACCCGCCTCGGCTACCCCCGCGACATCCAGGCGAACGTCACGTACTTCGTGAGCGACGCGAGGGCGGCGTTCTTCCCCCTGTACCCGAGGACGGTGCACTACCTCGACATGCTGCTCCCGGGAGGACCCGTGAGCGTCGCGCTCGCGCTCAACCTCGTCCTCGGCGGGCTCTTCATCTACCTCATCGGGCGGATCGCGCGGGAACTGTTCGACGACCGCACGGCGGAGCGCACGATGATCGTCGCCGCGCTCTTCCCCGGGAGTTTCGTCCTCAGTTGGGCCTATTCCGAGGCCACCATGCTGTGTCTCGCCGCCCTCATGTTCCTGGCGCTGGCGCGGAGGCGGTGGCTCCTTGCCGGCATCCTCGCCGCCTTCGGCACGGCCGCGCGCCCGAATGCCGTGGCACTGGTGGCCGCGTGCGGCGTGGCGTCCCTCATCGCGATCAAGGAGGACCGCGAGTGGCGGTCGCTGGTCGCACCACTGCTCTCCCCCATCGGTTTCGTCTCCTTCATGCTCTTCCTGCGCCACCACACCGGCGAGGACTGGGCCTGGTTCCGGGTCCAGAGGGAAGCATGGAAGGAAGGGACCAGTTTCGGGGCGACTGCGGTCAGCAGGACCTTCGACTTCTTCCTGAACCCGGTCTCCTCCCCCACCAGCATGCTCACGAGCGCGTCCGTCATCGCCATGGTCATCGCCGTCTGGGCGGTGCGCCGGCACCGCCTGCCGCTGCCGCACATCACGTACAGCGCGACGATCCTGTTCCTGATGCTCCTGCCGGCGACTGTCACGGCCAGGCCACGGTTCCTGTTCACCGCGTTCCCGCTGCTCATCCCCGCCGCCCGGGTCCTGCGCGACGACGAGGACACATGGTGGCCGCTCACGCTCGTGGTCCTCTCGAGCGGCCTCGTTGCCGTCACCGGCCTCTACACGGTGTTCGGCGCGATCCCCTGATCAGCCGAGCGGCAGGCGGCGCCACACGGCCTGGGGCAGCAACCTGAAGATGCCGAACACCCAGCGCAGCACGGACGGCGCGTAGACGACCGTGGCCCCCGAGTTCGCCGCCTTCGCCACGATGTCCGCGACGTCACCCGGGGTGGTCGCGAACGGCGCCTTCTTCATGCCGGCCGTCATCTTCGACACCACGAAACCCGGACGGACGACGAGGACCGACGCACCGGTGCCCTCGAGCTCGTGGTCGACGGCGAGCGCGAGCGAATCGATGGCGGCCTTTGAGGCCCCGTAGACGGGGTTCCCCTTCCTCACCCGCACGCCGGCGACCGAGGAGAGCAGGATGATGCGCCCGTAACCCTGACGGCGCATGCGCGCCGCCAGTGCGTAGAGCAGCGCGGCCGACGCCGTGGTGTTCACCGCGAACACGCCGTGGACCGCGGAAGGGTCCGCGTAGTAATCGGCACCCTCGGCGAGGACGCCGTGCGCGATGACGGCTACGTCGATGTCCCTGCCGTTCGCGGCGACCTCGTCGACCACCGCCGCCATCGACGCATGGTCAGCGGCGTCGAACCGGACCACCTCGACCTCGGTGTCACCGTCCAGCGACTCCCCGAACCCGGCGGCACCGTCGACGTCCCGTGCGACCAGCGTCAGGCGGGCGACACCCGGTCGCACCAGCCTCGTGACGATGGCCTGTCCGATCTCGCTCGTGCCGCCGAACAGCACGATGTTCTGGGGCACCCCCACGCCGTTCTTCATTCCGTCATCCTCTCTCCAGCAGGCCGAGCCTGCGTGCCAGGTCGCTGTTCCATGCGCGCGCGGGGTCCATCTCGTCGCGGACATCGAGCCACTCCGCGAAACGGGGGTAGCCGCGGCGCACCGCGAAAGGCGCGACGTGGGAGTCCTTCGCGAGGTAGTGGCGCCCGCCCGCGTCGAGGACCAACGTGTCGACGCGCGCGAGGAGTTCCGGCAGGCCCTTGATGCCCGCCGCCATGTCCAGTGTGAGCGTCCACCCCTCGGTCGGGAAGCTCATGGGGGCCTCGTTCGCCGGCCCCATCCTCTTCAGCACCGCGAGGAACGAGGCGACTCCCTGGCCCGCGAACGCCTCGATGACCTTCCTCAGGACCTCGACCTGGGACAGGGGGACGATGAACTGGTACTGGATGAACCCTTGGGTGCCGTACAGGGTGTTCCATCCACGGACCCCGTCGAGCGGGTGGAAGAACGTGGGGATCGACTCGATCCCCACGTGACGCCGCGCGGGTGCCTTGCGGAACCACAGTTCGTTGAAGGCCTTGATCGACAGCTTGTTGAGCAGCTGGTTCGGGACCCACGGCGGAGCTGCAACACGCACCTTGGGGTCGTATGCGAGCACGTCTCCCCCGCCCGCCTCCGCCGCTGTCGCATGGTCGCCGCGAGTCAGCACGCCGCGGCCCATCGACCTGCCCGTGGCGACCAGGTCCACCCACGACACCGAGTACCTGTAGCTGGCGTCATCGCCGTCGGTCGACATTGCCGCGACCACCGCGTCGAAGTCCGCGAGTCTCTCGGTCTCGACCCGGACGCGGCTCGACTCCACGGGGAGCATGCGGAACTCCGCATCCAGGATGACGCCGGTCAGCCCCATGCCACCCACGGTGGCCCAGAACCACCCGGGGTTCTCCTCCGGCGACAGTGTGACGACATCCCCGCTCGAGAGGAGCACGCGCATCGCCACCACGTGCTGTCCGAAACTGCCGTCGAAGTGATGGTTCTTGCCGTGGATGTCGGAGGCGATCGCGCCGCCGACCGTCACGAACCTGGTCCCGGGCGTCACCGGGACAAACCAGCCCCGCGGCACACTGTCCCGCAGGATGTCGTCCAGGCTCATCCCGGCAGGGGCGGTCACGATGCCGGTGGAGGTGTCGAGCGAGTACGGCCTGCCCACGGCGGTGCCCGGCATCATCAGGACCTGCCCGCCCGCGTTCTGGGCGGCGGCCCCGTACGAGCGACCGAGACCCCGTGCGATGACGCCGCGGTCCCCGGCGGAGCCGACCACGGCCCGCACCTCGGCCTCGTCGGCAGGAACGACCGTGTCGGCGACTGTCCACGCGGTCCGGCCCCAGCCCGACAGTCTCTGCTTCGTCACTGCGCCATTCTAGGAGTGCGGTGCCCCGCGGGGCGGCGCATCAGACTCCGTACACGCCGAGTGCGTACACCACGACCCACGCGAGGCCGTAGAACTGCAACGAGCGGTCCCGCGTGAAGACCTCCTCGGGCGCACCGCCACCGCCCTTCTCGAGCACCATCATGTAGCGCAGCAACGCGAGGACCATCGGCACGATCGAGAGCCCGTGCCAGGGCACCGCCCCGCCGGCAGTCTCGCCGTTCTCGAAGGCCCACAGGCAGTACGAGACGACAGTTGCGGTGCAGGAGACCGAGAGAAGCTGGCGCAGGAACGGGAGCGAGTATGCCGCGAGGGAGCGACGGGTGGCCGCGGCGTTGTCGCCCATCTCCAGGAGCTCGGCGAAACGCTTGCCCGCGACGATGAAGAAGGAGCCGAAAGAAGTGCACATCACGAACCATGACGACATGTGCGTGTCCGTGCCCGCCGCACCAGCCATCGCCCGCAGGACGAAACCGCTCGCCACGAGCGCGAGGTCGAGCAGGGCGACGTGCTTCCATGCGGCGCTGTAACCGATAGTCAGCACGGCGTACAGCGCCACGACCCCGCCGGCCTCGGGGCGGGCGAGGCATGCGACGGCAGGGCCGCCGAGGAGCAGGACGGTGCCGATGACCCTGGCGACGGACAGAGGGACCGCGCCGCTCGCGATCGGTCTCGCCCTCTTCGTGGGGTGCAACCGGTCGGCGTCCACGTCCTTGATGTCGTTCCAGTAGTACGTGCCGCTCGCGGTCATGCAGAACGCCACGAAGACGATGAGTGACTTCGCCAGCAGGTCGGCAGAGAGGTCACCGAGCGCAGCGGGCGCGGCGAACACCAGCACGTTCTTCAGCCACTGCTTGGGGCGTGCCTCCCTGACGACGGCCGCGATCATGCGGGCACCAGTTCCGTGCGCGAGACATCGACACCGAGCGCCGCGAGGGCGAGCATCTGCGTGTCGCCAGAGGAGTCCCCGTAGGCCGCGAC
>CAYXRQ010000043.1:0-8647 GCA_964466765.1 uncultured Bifidobacterium sp.
TGCCGCGATGGGTCTCGGTCTCCAGATCGCCGACGGCACCTCGCGCCACCACGCCAAGGGCAGAGACCTCAGCCTCATGTGCATGCTCGGCACCTTCGCCCACCACACGGTGGTCAACGAGGCGTCGTGCATCAAGGTCGACAGCGACATCCCGCTCGAGAAGGCGTGCCTTCTCGGCTGCGGCGTCATCACCGGCTGGGGTTCGTCTGTCTACGCGGCTGACGTCGCGCCGGGCGACACGGTGTGCGTCGTCGGCATCGGCGGCATCGGCGCGAACGCGGTGCAGGGCGCCAAGCTCGCCGGCGCGAAGCGCATCATCGCGATCGACCCGGTCGAGTTCAAGCGCGAGAAGGCTATGGAGTTCGGGGCCACCCACACGGCCAGCTCCATGGCGGAGGCGTTCGGCCTGGTCCAGCAGCTCTCCTGGGGGACCATGGCGGACAAGGTCATCATGACCATGGGCGTCGGCGACGGGTCCGTGCTCGGCGAGGCCATGGCACTCACCGCGAAGCGCGGGCGCGTGGTCGTCACGAACATCCACCCCGCGATGGAGACATCCGGTGCCGGCATCAGCCTGCTCGACCTCACGCTCATGGAGAAGCAGCTGGTCGGCTCGCTGTTCGGCTCCGGCAACCCGCGCGCCGACATCCCGAAGCTCCTCGGCCTGTGGCGCGAGGGCAAGTTCGACCTCGACGGCCTCATCACGAGGACGTACCCGCTCGAGGGCATCAACGAGGGCTACCAGGACATGCGCGACGGCAAGAACATCCGCGGCGTTCTGGTGTACTCGTAGGACGCAAGCAGCAGACGACCGGAACAACCAGAGAACACAGGGGAACAGAATGAAGTCACGCGCAGCAGTCCTGAGGGGCATCGACCAGGCATGGCAGATCGAGGAGATCACCGTGGACCCGCCGAAGGCGGGCGAGGTCCTCGTGAACTGGAAGGTCGCCGGCATGTGCCACAGCGACGAGCACTTCGTCACCGGCGACATGGTGCCGCCGCAGGACCTTCTCGACCTCATGGGGGCGAAGTTCTTCCCCTTCATCGGCGGCCACGAGGGCGCCGGCATCGTGATGGAGGTCGGCCCGGGTGTCACCTCGGTGAAGCCCGGTGACCACGTCTCGGCCAGTTTCGTGCCGTCCTGCGGCCGCTGCCGCTACTGCTCCACGGGGCGCCAGAACCTCTGCAACTTCGGTGCCGGCACGCTGATGGGCCACATGATCACCGACGGCACGCCGCGCCACTTCGACAAGGACGGCACGCCCGTCACGATGATGGCAAAGCTCGGCACGTTCAGCGAGTACGCGTGCGTCGCCGAGGCGTCGCTCATCAAGGTGGAGCCCGACCTTCCGCTCGACGCGGTCGCGCTCGTGTCCTGCGGCGTGGCGACGGGCTGGGGCTCCGCCACCAAGCGCGCCGACACGCAGCCCGGCGACACCGTGGTGGTCGTGGGCATCGGCGGCATCGGCATCAACGCCGTGCAGGGTGCCCGCATGGCGGGTGCGAAGCGCATCATCGCGATCGACCCCGTCGAGTTCAAGCGCGAGAAGGCCATGGAGATGGGCGCGACGCACACCTTCTCCTCGATGGCGGAGGCAATGCAGTCGGTGAACGAGATCACCTGGGGCGAGATGGCCGACCGCGTCATCATGACCCCCGGCGTGCTGCACGGCGACATGATGGAGGAGGCCATGGCGCTCGTGGGCAAGGGCGGCACCTGCGTGGTCACCGCGATCTCGCCGATGACCGAGAACGACGTGAAGATGAACCTCTTCCAGCTGGCGATGTGGAACAAGGAGGTCAAGGGCACCATCTTCGGCAGCCTCAACCCCCGCGCCGATATCCCCGCGCTGCTCGACATGTACCGCGCCGGCCAGCTGAAACTGGACGAGCTCATCACGAAGCGATACACCCTCGACGAGATCAACGAGGGCTACCGGGCGATGCGCGACGGGGAGAACATCCGCGGCATCATCGTGAATGACTGACCACGCGGGTCTGCTCGGCTCGCTCTCGTCCTCCGTCGTCGGCCGCACCCGGGAACTGGAGCTGGTCGTCGCCGCACTCGCGGCGAACCGCCACGTGCTCCTGGAGGGCCCGCCCGGCACCGGCAAGTCCACGTTGCTGCGCGCCGTCTCGACCGGGCTCGGCATCGGTTTCGAGTTCGTGGAGGGCAACGCGGAGCTGACCCCGGCGCGCCTGGTCGGCCACTTCGACCCCGCACGTGTCCTGAACGAGGGGTACGGCGCGGACGTGTTCGTGGACGGCCCGCTCGTCACCGCGCTGCGCGAGGGCTCGCTCCTCTACGTGGAGGAGATCAACCGCATCCCCGAGGAGACGTTGAACGTGCTCATCACCGTGATGAGTGAGGGGGAGATCACCGTGCCGCGCCTCGGCCGCGTGCAGGCCGCCCCCGGCTTCCGCCTGGTCGCCGCGATGAACCCGTTCGACGCCGTCGGCACCGCGCGCATCTCCGGTGCGGTCTACGACCGCGTGTGCCGTGTGGCGATGTCGTACCAGCCTGCCGCCGACGAGCTCGCGATCGTGGAGCGTGCCCTGGGCGAGAACCCGCTCGCGCGCGAGTTCAAGGACATGGTCGTGGAGGTCACACGCGCCACCCGCACGCACCCCGACCTGCGCGTCGGGTCCTCCGTGCGCGGTGCTGTGGACTTCGCGATGGTCGCCCAGTCGCTCGCGTCGCTGCGCGGCAGGCCGGTCGCGGACCCGGCTGTGTCCCTCGATGCCGCGCTCGTGGCCCTCTCCGGGAGGGTCCGCGTGCGCGAGGGTGGGTCGCGGACCGCCGAGGAGGTCATCACGGAGATCTGGGAGTCGGTGTTCGCCCGCACGGACGGCGGGTCCGGCGGGGGAAAAGCCCCGGCCCCGGCGAGGGGCACCAGCAGCCACTGACGAAGGAAGGCGACGAGGCGGACCAGGCCGTCGCCGAGGCGGGCAAGCGCACGGTCTCGCGGCGCGACCTCGCGCGCCACGACAACTTCGAGCAGGTCTCACCGGAGGTGGGGGAGCTGGACGAGTCCGCCGTGGACGAGCAGATGCAGGAGAACCCCGACGAGATGCTCGGCATGCTCGCGGACCTCACCGGTGCCACGGACCCGAAGCTGCGCGACCTCGCACGCCGGCTCGCCGGGCGCCTGATGATCGACATCGCGAACCGCGGGCGGTCGCGCCCGCGCGGCATCGGCCGCATGGAGGAGCAGCCGTACAGGCCGGATGCGGGTGACATCGACATCGACGCGAGCCTCGACGCACTGAACGAGCTGCGCCATGGGGTCGCGCCGGACGAGCAGGGTCTGCGCATCCGTGGCTGGCGCAAGCCGGGCACCGCGCTGTGCCTCCTCGTCGACCGCAGCGGCTCGATGGGCGGCAAGCCGCTCGCGACGTCGGCCGTTGCCGCCGCGGCGGTGGCCAGCCGCAACCCCGACGACTACAGCGTGCTCGCATTCGGCAAGGACGTGGTGGTGGCGAAGTCGCAGGACGTGCCGAAGCCGGCGGAGAATGTCGTGAACGACGTGCTCACGCTTCGAGGGTTCGGCACCACCGATCTCGCGGGAGCGCTGAAGGTCGCGAACCAGCAGCTGCTCCGCTCGCGCGCGGGCCGGAGGGTTGCGGTGCTCCTGAGCGACTGCCGCGCCACGGTCGAGGGCGACGTGGAATCGGCGGCAGCGGCGGTGGAGGAACTCGTGATCGTGGCGCCGGTGGACGACCACGACGAGGCACGTGCACTCGCCGGCCGGGTCGGCGCACGGCTGGTGCTCATCGGCGGTCCCAGCGAGGTGCCCGAGGCTCTCGCACGCGCGCTCGAGTGATGTTGCCGGGTTCACCTGCTCCCGTGCACGGGTGGTCGTCCTCTTTGGGGCGTGCCTAGTACTGGCAGTTCGGGTCGTCGGGCGGGATGACGCCGCGACGGTTGTTCTCGATCGTGACCTGGGGGAGAGTGGTCGTCGGGGCAGGCCGGGCAGTGGAGGGAACGGCGGGCACCGACGGCACTGTTGACCCGGCGGGGATGGTGGTCGCGGAGGGAGCGGCGGCACCCGCGGATGCGCTCGACACCGCGGCCAGCGTGGTGGACACGATCATCAGTGCGTCAGCAGCCTCGGCGGGCGCGGTCGCCGAGGCACCCTCCACCTTGGCGCCGAGCCTGGCCTTGCCCTGGAACACCGCCAGGATCTTCTTGGACACCTCGCCCTCGAAATCGGGCACGATGACCGAGTCCTTGCCCACCAGCTGGCCGGTGCCGGGGAACGTGTAGCTGCCCATCGTGTCCGCATCGAAGTTGCGCATCGCCTGGCCTAGCTGCAGCAACAGGAGCGGGGTGACCTTGTCGTCGGTGATGACGTTGCGAAGCGCGGCATTCAGGATGTTTGTCGCCACGCGCGGGTTCGTGCGGGACTTGTCGAGCGCCTTCTTGATCATCCGCTTCGTGAAGTCCTGCTGGCGGCTGATTCGCCCCCAGTCTGACGTGCCGTCGCTCCGCCAGGAGTCCGTCTTCGGGTCGAACCAGCGGTAGTGGCGCGAACGCACGTAGGCAAGTGCGTGGTCGCCCTGGAACGTGTAGCAGACCCGCGCACGCAGCACCTGGAACCCGGTCCTTCTGTCGCGTGCCTTGTACGTGAACGGCACCCGCACGCCGCCGACCGCGTCCACGACCTCCTTGAACGTGCAGAAGTCGATGTTCACGTAGTGGTCGATCTTGATCCCGAAGTTCTCGGTAATCGTGCGCACCAGGCGGTTCGGGTTCTTCTTGTCGAAGTTCGAGTTGATGCGGCCCTTGCGACTGGAGCCGGCCTGCTTCACCCACATGTCGCGCGGGAAGGAGAGGATCGCCGCCTGGTTGTCCTTCGGGTTCACGCGGATGACCATGATGCTGTCGCTGCGCTCGCCGTACGCGGTGCGCTTGCCGAAACCGCCGGCGTACGGCGAGTCGGGGTCGATGCACGCGTCGTTGTCGGAGCCGGTGATCAGGTAGTTGCGTGCGGAGAGGTCGCCCTCGGGCAGGTTCAGGTTCCCGTCACCCTCCGGCGGGACGGTGTCGATGGTGACGACCTGGCGGTTGGACAGCTTCCAGTTGGCGTACAGCATCCCGCTGCCCGACACCACGAGGGCGAGGGCGAGCACCAGGTTCCCCCCGAAGAGGAGGCGCTGGCGAAGCGTGCGGTGGGGATGTCCCGAGAGGTCCGGCATGACCCTTCCACCGTAGTGGGCGGCCTTGCGGCGGGACGGTCGTGCTGGCCGGCTTCGTCAGTCCGCAGGGGCGAGCGTGACCGAGACGGCGAGTTCTGCGTCATGCTCGACGAACTCGGCATCCATGACGGAGCCTGCGTCGGCGATGTCGTACCACCCGGCACGCACCGCCGCGATGGACGCGGCCGGGGCGGACACGACGGCACGTGCCACCGCGGCGCGCTGGCTCACCTTCGCCTCCGTCTTCGCGCGGCGGATGAGCGCCAGCGTCCCGCACACGGACTCGATGAGCTGCTCGCCGGAGGCTGTGTCCGCCGAAGTCCCACCGGTGAGCTCGTCCGCGGTGGGCCACGCCGAGGTGTGCACCGAGCCGTCCTGCCACCAGCTCCACACCTCCTCGGTCACGAAGGGGAGGATCGGCGCCAGCAACCGTTGGATCGCGGAGAGCGCGCGCGAGAGGGCCGCGCGTGCCGATGCGGCGCCATCCTCGCCGTGCGTCGCGTACGCGCGGCTCTTCACCAGCTCCACGTAGTCGTCGCAGAACCACCAGAAGAACGACTCGGTCCGCTCGAGCGACCGCGCGTAGTCGTAGTTCTCGAACGCCGCGGTCGCCTCGTCCACGACAGAGGCGAGACGTGTGAGCATCGCGACATCGAGCGGGTTGACCGGCACGGCGGAGGCGTCCGCCTCGCCGAACCCCAACACGAACTTCGTGACGTTGAGCAGCTTCGTGGCCAGCTTCCGGCCGACTTTCATCTGCTCCTCGCTGAAGGCGGTGTCGATCCCGGGGCGTGCGTTCGCCGCCCAGTAGCGGACGGCATCGCTGCCGTAGCTGTCGAACAGGTCGACGGGCGTGACGACGTTCCCCTTCGATTTCGACATCTTCTTGCGGTCGGGGTCGAGGATCCACCCGGACATCGCCGCGTTGCCCCACGGCGCGGCGCCGTGCTCGAAGTGCGAGCGCACGACGGTGCTGAACAGCCACGTGCGGATGATGTCGTGTCCCTGCGGGCGCAGGTCGTACGGGTAGACGCGGGTGAAGAGATCGTCATCGTCCGCCCACTTGCCCGCGATCTGCGGGGTGAGCGAGGACGTTGCCCATGTGTCCATCACATCGGGGTCACCGATGAAGCCGTTCGGCCTGCCGCGCTGGGACTCCTCGTACCCGGCGGGCACGTCGGTGCTGGGGTCCACCGGCAGGTGCGACTCGTCCGGCACGAGCGGTGCGTCGTGCAGCACCTCGCCGTCCGCGTCGAGCGCGTACCAGACCGGCACGGGCACTCCGAACCAGCGCTGGCGGCTGATGAGCCAGTCGCCGTTCAGGCCCTGCACCCAGTTGTCGTAGCGGTGGTGCATGTGGTCCGGGTGCCAGCGCAACTGTGCCCCGCGGCCGAGCAGTTCGGTGCGCAGTGCCTCGTCACGGCCGCCGTTGCGGATGTACCACTGGCGGCTCGTCACGATCTCCAGCGGACGGTCGCCCTTCTCGTAGAACTTGACCGGGTGCGTGATGGGACGCGGCTCGCCCTCCATGTCACCAGACTCGCGCAGCATGGTGACGATCTCGGTCTGTGCCTGCTTCGCCGACTTGCCGGCGAGACGCGCGTACGAGGCGAGCGGGCCGGCACCGGAGATTCCGTCAGGAGCGTCGGACACGATGCGTCCGTCCCGGCTGATGATCGCACGCATGGGCAACTGCAGCTCGCGCCACCAGATCACGTCCGTGAGGTCGCCGAATGTGCAGATCATCGCGATCCCGGTGCCCTTGTCGGGCTGGGCGAGGGGGTGGGCCACCACCGGCACCTCCACGCCGAACAACGGGGTGCGCACGGTCGTGCCGAAGTGCGGCTTGTAACGCTCGTCGTCGGGGTGTGCCACGAGGGCCACGCACGCGGGCAGCAGCTCGGGGCGGGTCGTGTCGATGGTCAGCCGGCCGGACCCGTCTGACTTCGCGAAGTGGACCGTGTGGTAGGCGCCCGGGCGCTCGCGGTCCTCCAGCTCTGCCTGCGCGACCGCCGTGCGGAAGTCGACGTCCCAGAGTGTGGGAGCCTCCTGCGTGTACGCCTCCCCGCGGGCGAGGTTGCGCAGGAACGCGCGCTGCGACGCGCGGCGCGAGCGCTCGTCGATCGTGGCGTACAGGAGCGACCAGTCGACGGAGAGCCCGAGCCGGCGGAACAGGTCCTCGAAGACCTTCTCGTCCTGGGCCGTGAGTTCCTCGCACAGCTCGATGAAGTTCGGCCTCGACACCGGCACCGCACGGTGGTCCTTCGGCGGGTCGCCGCGGAACGGCGGCTGGAACCCCGCCACGTACGGCACCGAGGGGTCGCAGGAGACGCCGAAGTAGTTCTGCACGCGCCGCTCGGTGGGCAGGCCGTTGTCGTCCCAGCCCATCGGGTAGAAGACCGACTTGCCGCGCATGCGCCAGAAGCGGGCGACGGTGTCGGTGTGCGTGTAGCTGAAGACGTGGCCCATGTGCAGCGAGCCGCTGACGGTCGGCGGGGGAGTGTCGATGGCGAACACGTCCGCGCGCACCGCGCCCCGGTCGAACGAATAGGTGCCGTCGGCGTCCCACTTGGCGACCCAACGGGACTCGATTCCGTCGAGTGCGGGCTTCTCGGGGACGCTGGACATAGGAATCAAATCGTAGGCTCTGACCCGTGCTGAACCTCTACGACACCGCGTCCCAGACGGTGAAGCCCCTCGCCCTGCGCGAGCCGGGCGCGGTCAGCATCTATCTCTGCGGTCCCACCGTGTACGGCCCGCCCCACCTCGGCCACGGCCGCGCCACCCTCGTCTACGACATACTCCGGCGCTACCTGGAGTGGTCGGGCCTGCGGGTGCGGCTGGTCTCGAACATCACCGACATCGACGACAAGATCATCGACCGCGCCAACCGCGAGGGAAGGCCCTGGCAGGACATCACCCGCCGCTGCGAGGACGTGTGGTTCGAGGCCATGGGGAAGCTGGGCGTGCAGCGCCCCACCGATGTCCCGCATGCCACCGAGTACGTGGAGTCGATGGTGGCCATGATCGGCACCCTCGTGGAAGCCGGACGCGCGTACGCCACGTCCGACGGCGTGTACCTGGACGTGCCGTCAGTTCCGGACTACGGCCTGCTCGCACACCAGAGCCTGGACGAGATGCTCGCCGGCGGCGGGGAGCGCGAGGTGCTCGGCGCGGGGGAGAAGAAGCACCCCGCCGACTTCGCACTGTGGAAGTTCTCGAAGCCCGGCGAGCCCGCCTGGCCCTCCCCGTGGGGGGAAGGCCGCCCGGGGTGGCACAGCGAGTGCGTGGTGATGAGCCTCGACCTCCTCGGCGAGGGGTTCGACCTGCACTGCGGCGGGGCCGACCTCCGCTTCCCCCACCACGAGAACGAGCGCGCACAAGCCGTGGCGCTCGGCAGGACGTTTGCCAACCACTGGATGCACAACGGGTTCGTCGTCGATGC
>CAYXRQ010000044.1:0-8636 GCA_964466765.1 uncultured Bifidobacterium sp.
AGGCGGCGCGCTTCGTGCGCACCTGCGACGCGTTCAACATCCCCGTGCTCACCTTCGTCGACGTGCCGGGCTTCCTGCCCGGCGTGAACCAGGAGCACGAGGGCATCATCCGCCACGGCGCGAAGCTGCTCTATGCGTTCTGCGAGGCCACCGTGCCGCGCATCCAGATCATCACGCGCAAGGCCTACGGCGGCGCGTACGTGGTCATGAACTCGAAGTCGATCGGTGCGGACCTCGCGTACGCGTGGCCGACTGCCGAGCTCGCGGTCATGGGCCCGCAGGGCGCGGTGGAGATCGTCTACAAGCGCGAGCTGCAGCAGGCCGCGGACCCGGTGGCACGCCGTGCCGAGCTGGTCACCGAGTACACAGAGAAGTACGCCAACCCGTACGCCGCCGCGGAACGCGGCTACGTGGACGACGTCATCGACCCCGCCGACACACGCCGCAAGGTCGTTGCCGGCCTCCGCATGCTGCGCACGAAGCGCGAGGAACTGCCGCGGCGCAAGCACGGCAACATGCCGCTGTAGGGACCACGATGAGCAGCTTCGACGGAAACTGGGCACCGCCGCAGGGCGCGCCGATGGAGCACAACGACATCGCGGGCTTCTGGATCCGCCTGCTCGCCCACATCTGCGACCAGGTCAGTTCGCTCGTGATCATCATCCCGTTCGCCTTCGTCACGTTCTTCGTGGAAGGCCCTGCCGCGGACGTGGTGACCGTCGCAGGCGGTCTCGCCGCCGCGTGGCTCATCGCCAAGTGGACGTCAGAACGTGGCGGCTCGCCGTTGCGCGCCCGGCTGGGCGTGCTCGTCATCGACCAGCGGGACGGCTCGTTCCTGGACATGAACCGCTCGCTGAAGCGCGCCATGTTCCCCGCGGTCCTCGCGATCGCGTCGCAGTACCTGTGGGTCTTCATCCTGTTCGCCCTGCTCGACTACCTCATCAGTTTCTCCAGCCCCGTCCGCCAGACGTGGCACGACCGCATAGCGGGCTCCGTGGTGGTGAGACGATGAGCGTGAGCATCGGATTCGTCTCCCCGGTCCCGTCGGAGGAGGAGGCAGCCGCCATCGCGGCGGCGGTCACGATGATGTGGCCTGCGCCCGTGGCGCCTGCCCGCCCGATGGACACCCGCACCAACGTCGGCTGGCGTTTCAGCGGCCGCTGGTGGGCCACGCAGCAGGTCGTGCGCCGCTCGCGTCCCGGGTTCTGAGATGAGGCCGCCCGTCGGTGTCGAGATCACCACGGTGACGGACACCTCGGCGGTGCTCCACGAGAACCTGGAGACGATCCGTCTCGACAACCTCGCGCCCGGGACGGAGCACACCGAGCGCGGCGTCACCTTCCGCACGTTGGTCCCACCCGCCGGCCGGCTGCTGTCTCGCATCGCCACCGTCAACGACGTCCACTTCGGGGAGACGGAGTGCGGCCGCATCGACGACAACCCGCAGGGCCCGATCCAGCGCGCACTCCCGGGCGAGGCCCCGTACCCCGTCACCATGAATGCCGGGGCCATCGCGGAGATCGCGCTCATCGACCCCGCCGCGGTCATCGTGAAGGGTGACCTCACAGAGGCCGGCACCGAGGAGCAGTTCGCCGAGTTCCGTGCGCACTACGGCGTCTTCGGCGACAGGCTGCACACGGTGCGCGGCAACCATGACGCGTACCGGCACCAGAACGAGTACCCCGTTGACACCTGGATCACCGTGCCCGGTCTTGCGGTGGCGCTCCTCGACACCACGATCCCCGGTGCCACCACGGGCCGCATCGAGCAGGAGCAGTTCGACTGGCTGGACGCGCAGCTCTCCGCAGCCACCGACCCCGTCATCATCATGGGGCACCACCAGCAGTGGGTGGAGGGCCCCCGCAGCGACGACTACTTCGGCCTGCACCCCGACTGCAGCGACCAGCTGAGCGACATGTGCGCCCGCCATGCCTGCGTGATCGCCTACACCGCCGGCCACACGCACCGTCACCGGGTGCGCGACATGCCGCGCGCCCACATACCCAGCATCGAGATCGGGTGCGTGAAGGACTTTCCCGGCACGTGGGCGGAGTACCGGGTCCACGAGGGCGGCGTGATGCAGGTGGTTCACCGCATCTCCACACCGGAGGCGCTCACCTGGAGCAACAGGTGCCGCCACCTCTACTCCGACTTCGGCACCGACTACCAGTCCTACGCGATGGGCACGCTCGAGGAGCGCTGCTTCGTCATCCCGCTCAGGTGACCGTGGCTCACCAGGCACTCTCCGGGCTCCGTGTCATCGACCTGTCGACGGTCCTCGCCGGGCCGAACTGCGCCCGCTACCTCGCCGACTTCGGCGCCGACGTCATCAAGATCGAGCGCCCGGACACCGGGGACAGCCTGCGCAACATGGCCTGGCGCGACCCGGCGGACGGCGAGGGCCTGTGGTGGCGGTTCGTGAACCGCAACAAGCGCACGGTCGACCTCGACCTGAAGGACGAAGCCGACCGCGAGGTCTTCCTCCGTCTCGTCGACGGCGCGGACGTGCTGGTGGAGAACCTGCGGCCCGGCATCCTCGAGCGCCTCGGGTTCGCACCCGAGGTTCTCCTTGCGCGCAACAGCAAGCTCGTCATCACGCGCGTCACCGGTTTCGGCCAGACCGGGCCGTACGCATCCCGCCCCGGATTCGCCACCATTGCGGAGGCCATGGGCGGCGTGGCGGCGATCAGCGGCCCTGCAGGCGGCGACCCGATGATGCCGGCGTTCGCCCTGACGGACGAGGTCACCGGGCTCGCGGCGGCATTCGCCACGCTCGTGGCCGTGCACAGCGGCGAGGGCCAGGTTGTCGACGTGTCCCTCCTGGAGAGCATCTTCCACCTTCTCGGGCCGCTCATCAGCGTGTGGCTGACCCGCGGCGAACTGCAGGAGCGCATGGGATCTGGCATCCCCTACACCGTGCCGCGCGGGGCGTACCGCTGCAGCGACGGCAGGTTCATCGGTCTGTCCACCAGCAGCGACTCCGTTGCGCAGCGCGTGATGGGCCTTCTCGGGTTCGCCGGCGACGAGAGGTTCGCCACGTTCGGCGGGCGCGTGGAGCACCGCGAGGAGATCGAGTCGGCGATGAGCGCGTGGTGCGCCGCGCGCACGCAGGAGCAAGCACTGCGCGAACTGTCAGACGCGGATGCCGCGGCAGGCCCGATCATGGACATGGCCGACATCGCCGCTGACCCGCACTACGCGGCGCGCGAGGCGATCATCTCCGTGGAGGGCACACCGATGCAGGGTCTCATCGCCAAGCTCAGCGGCACACCGGGCGAGGTGAGATGGCGCGGACGTCCCCGCGATGCCGACGGCGAGCACATCCGCGCCAACGGCTGGGGCTGACCCAGACCGTTTCGCTTGTTCATCTCGTTGTCGACTTCCGTTCACGGTTAGCGTTGACCTGTCCGAGGGGAATGCCATGAACACCGAAACACCTGACCTGACGCGCGCCTACAAGGTGCTCGCCCTCACCGCTGTCGCCACCTTCCTGGTCTCGCTCGACACGAGCATCGTGGTGGTCGCGAAGAACTCCATCCAGGCCGACCTCGGCCACCCCACCCTCCTCACCTGGGTCTTCAGCGCGTACTCCATCGCCTACGCCGCCGGCCTCCTCACCGCGGGGCGCTTCGCGGACGTGAACGGGCGCAAGCGGTCCTTCCTGCGCGGTCTCGCCATCTTCAGCATCGGGTCCGTGCTGTGCGGCCTCGCGCCGTCAGCGCCGCTCCTGATCGTCGCCCGCATTATCCAGGCGCTCGGAGGTGCGCAACTCACGCCTGCCTCGCTCGCCCTCGTCCTTCCCGAGTTCCCGGTCGAGAAGCGCACCGTCGCCATCGGAATCTGGGGTGCCGTCGGCGGTCTCGCCGCAGCGGCGGGCCCGTCTGCAGGCGGGCTGCTGGTGGACGCCCTCTCCTGGCGCTGGATGTTCTTCATCAACGTGCCGTTCTGCATCTTCACCCTCGTCGTCGGCAACCGGCTGCTCCACGAGAGCAAGGACCCGAACGCAACGAAGAACGTGGACCTCGTGGGCACCGCACTCGGGTTCCCCGGCGTGGCACTGGTGACTCTCGCGATCGTGCAGAGCGGCGACTGGGGCTGGGTGGACACCCGCACGATGGGGTCGCTGCTCGTGGGCCTGCTCCTCCTGGCGCTCTTCGTGCAACGGTGCAGCAGCGTCGCGGACCCGTTGCTCGACCTCTCGCTGTTCAAGCTGCCCTTCGTGGTGGCCGCGAACATCTCCGGCCTCTTCTTCTCCATCGGCTTCCTCGGCATGTGGCTGCTCAACACGCAGTGGCTGCAGGCAGTGTGGGGCTACAGCCCGGCAATGTCGGGCCTGGCCATCGCGCCCGGCCCTGTGTCAGCGGCACTTCTTGCCGCCCCGATGGGCCGCATGGCGATGAAGTGGGGCCACGCGCGCGTGCTCATGCTCGGGTCGGTGCTGCTCTCGTTCGGGACTCTCATGTTCTCCCTGCAAGTCCAGCCCACCCCGAACTACGTCTCTGACCTCTTGCCGTGGATGATCATCACCGGCGCAGGGGTGGGGTGCTCCATGTCCACCCTCTCCGCCGCGGCGAGCGCCTTCCTCCCGCCCGCCAGGTTCGCGATGGGCTCGGCGCTGAACACCACGATGCGCCAGGTCGGGTCTGCCCTCGGTGCGGCTCTCGCGGGCTCGCTCGTGATCTCAGCATCACGGGTGCTCCAGGAAGCCGCGCGCACGAAGACCGCGCCGGTGTTCACCGATGCGGTCTACTCAGACTTCTACCGCGCCTGGCGGGTGATGGCCGTGATCTACCTGTTCGCCGGGCTCGTGATGCTCGCCCTGTTCCGCAAGCCCACAGACGAACAGATGGCCGCTGCGGGCCAGGTCACCTTCGTCGACTAGTCAGGACAGCAGGCCAACGGGGCAGGACACCCCGGTGCCGCCCAGGCCGCAGTACCCGTTCGGCACCTTGCCGAGGTACTGCTGGTGGTACGGCTCTGCGTAGAAGTAGTCACCGAGCGCCGCGATCTCGGTGGTGATCGGCCCGTACCCGGCGGCAGTCAGCTTCTCCTGGAAGCGGTCCCGCGATGTCTCGGCGGCCACCCGCTGTGCCTCGTTCACCCAGTAGATGGCGCTGCGGTACTGCGTGCCGATGTCGTTGCCCTGGCGCATGCCCTGGGTGGGGTCGTGGTTCTCCCAGAAGATGCGCAGCATCTCCTCCAGGCTGGTGCGCGCGGTGTCCCACACCACCATGACCACCTCGGTGTGGCCGGTGAGCCCGCTGCACACTTCCTCGTAGGCAGGGTTAGGAGTGAAGCCGCCTGCATAACCGACATTGGTGGAGTGGACGCCGGGTGCCTGCCAGAACTTGCGCTCGGCTCCCCAGAAGCAACCCATGCCGACCACGAGGGTCTCGTGCCCGGCGGGCCACGGGCCGACGAGCGGTGTGCCCAGCTCGAAGTGCTCCGACGGCACGGGCATGGTCTGGTCGGTGCGGCCGGGCAGGGCCTCGGCCGCGGTGATCATTACGGGGTTCTTGCGTCCGAACATGGAGGGAAGGGTACCCGTGCCGGGCAGTCACACGAGCCCGAGGACATCCCTGATTGCATCGTCGACACGCCACAACTCCTCAGTGGAGAGTTGCCCGACCTTCCTGCCCAGCCTGGAGACATCAGCGGCCTTCAGATGCTCGACCAACACGGTTGTCTTGAGCCCGAGTACCCCGACCCGCGGACGGTAGGACTTTTCGGGTGCACTGGTTGATGTCGGTGCAACGAGGACCGTCGATGACGGCAACAAGTGGGACGACTGCAGAATCACGCAGAATCGCTGGCCCGTCTGCTCGTGCCCAACCGCGTCACGATCAGCGAACTCATGGACGTCACCACGGACCATCGATGGTCTCCATGAACTCAAAGGATTCGCGGAGGATGCGTTGCTCCTCAGGATCTGCCTGTGCAGCCAGGAACTCCGCCCGCTGAGACTCCTTGCTGCGGACACGTGCTGCTTCGCGGAGAAGTGCCGCCCGTACGGCCTCGGACGACGTGAGGCCGGTGTCCTGGATGGTGAGCAACGCACGATGGGTCTCATCGTCGAGCCGGACTGAAATTGTGTGAGCCATGACAGAAGTATGACGAATCGTCATACAACTATCAACCTCCCTCATGACCCGAATGTGGTCACCATGGACTTCTGAATGGCAAGCAGGCGCTCGTCCCCGGGCATGACGCGCAGGCCGGCCCGCGTACCTGCAAGAACCAGATCGCCCCGGTCCGTCTGCTGACCGACCGAGATGACCATGTCCACGGCCCGCATCACCGAGATGATGGCCCTCGTGGTCGAGCCGTCGAGGTCGGCCCACTGGTAGGCGGCTCCCGCAAACGGGACATCCCGCACCAGCGACAGCACCTGAGCGACCGCATCGATCGCCATGGGGTTGGCAGCAGCAGTCTTGGCAGCGTGGTCCAGAAGATCGACGTCCGTGACGACAGAGGCCGAGAGCGGAAGGGCGTCGCTGTAGGTCGGGCGGGAGAGGAATTGTGGGACTTCCCGCGAATCGAGGTGGCGGACTGCACGTCGCATCTCGGACACGATGGTCGAGAACGTCGAGTCAGCCACATCAAGGTCCCACATGGCCGTTCGGGCCGCTGACCTCGTCGAGCGGTCACGGTTGAGCACCATCCAGCACAGCAACTCAAGTGACCTCTTCTTTGCGAAGATCGCGCGCTCTCCCGCACGGTTCTCCACGCATGGCTCCCCCAGGAGACGGACCAGGATTGTCCAGTCCACCGCGTGAGTCACGCAGGTGATGGGCTCACATTCCTCGATGGCAGCGAGCAAGGCACCTACCTCGGCGGGCAATTCTTGTCCCCCCGGGTCCGGCACTGGCGCCGCGCGGGGAGCACCGGCAGCGCGCGCAAGTCTCGAGAGAGTCTGCATCTCCGGGTCGTTCAGTCGTCGAGGTCGCATCTCCCCATGCGGCCCGAGCGACTGTGAACGACGTTGCTCGGCAATTCTCCTCAACACTCCCCATGCCACTGCCGGCGCGACCAAGTCAGGAACCGCAATCTGATGCTGGGCGGGAGTCGGAACTGCAGCCACCGCGATGGTTGCGGTTCCGATTCCCAGCACCGACCGCCAACCGTGCCAGGCAAACAATGACCGACCCGACCTGGCGCGACGAATGTCAAGTGCCCATGATGCCGTGACGACACTCCACGACACGAGCAGCAACACGGATGTCACGAAGCGAACCTGCCCGGGATCGAGCCCACCCGGGACTTCCAGGCTCAGTCGGGGCCTCTCCCCGAGCACGACACCGCCGACAGCAAGAAGCCCCACGACCGACCATGTCATCCCACCGACCAGGCAGGCGATCCGTCTCACCCGGCCATCACCAATGCACTTCTCGTCACCGATATCTCCCTGGACGCCACCCCGAGGAGAGCAAGGGATGTGAGCCTGACGGTCTCATGCACGGTGACCCTCACCTGTCCCCTCACGACACTGACTGTCCCCCCGACTTTCTCGGTTCTCAGCATCTCGGTGGCCCGCACCCGAGCGCCAATCTGATCTATCCGTGGATCACCGTTCCGGATGCCCGTGACACTCTGTGCCCCCGCACGTGCCGCATTGCCAGCGACATCTGCAAGGCGGGAATGTGCATGGACCAACCTCCCGCTGTCATGGACGACACCAGCGACAAGAACAAGTGCCGCCGCGAGCGAGACGACCAGTGCCGAGACTGAACCTCGTGGGTCATCTGTATGAGTACGCATCGATCACCTCCGTTGACACCGCAGTCACGTTCCGGGGGACTGGCAGCACGGAGAACAGGCCATGTCGGTTGACCGTGCAGGTCACTCGGACAGTGACCCTGGAGACACTGGACTCCTCCGTGAACCTGACTTCCGTAATTCCTCCGGTACACCATTCCGAGGCACGCCTCAGTTCTGACTCCACACGTGCCGTGGCAGCACTCTTCATTCGTGCCACGGCCACGAGCGAGGCCTCCCGGGCGGCGGTGTCTGCGGCCTTTCGCACAGTGGTTGCCGCCTGTCCGTAGCGTCCGGCAGCCACGACGAATGTCACGAACAAAACGAGGACCGGGGCGAGCAGAACCGCCTCGATCGTGACCGATCCACGCTCTCGTCTCATCGTTCGTCCTCGGTGAGGAACTGCTCCCGGGCGACGGTGACCGTCCGCGTGACGGACGAGGAGAGGAACGGGACGATCCGTGGCACCCGCAGGGACACCGTGACCGAGACTGCGGTACCTGTTATCTCCACTTTTGGGGCCCTGTCCAGCGTGGTGCCGAGCTCTGTGGCCGTGCGTTCGACAGCATCTGCGGAGTCGACGAACACGCGATCAAGTACCGAGGCTGCCCCGCTGCGGGCACCCTCTGACGCGACAGCGGTGGCAAACCGGGCCCCGATCCACAGTGCGGACGCGTGAACAACACTGAACACGAGAACCAGGAGCACTGGTGCGACAACAGCCAGCTGACTGCTCGTCTCGCCCCTGTCCCGAAGGATGGCGCTCATCCGAGGTTGAGATTGAGAGCCTTGTCGCGGACCTTGGACGTGATGATGGCGCTCACCGCTATTGCAAGTCCGACAAGTGCAGCCGCCATGACGATGGTGGTTGCGCTCACCTC
>CAYXRQ010000045.1:0-1223 GCA_964466765.1 uncultured Bifidobacterium sp.
TAGGACACGCCGCCGATCGTCACGTTGGAGGCCAGCGACAGGGTCTTCTGGCCGTTGGTGCCGAATGTCGCGTCGGCCTTGCCGTCCTTCACGCGGATGGCCACGAAGGTGCGGGTGGTGCTGTTCGGGGTGTTCGGCCCGGAGGGCGCCGAGGACGCGCTCTGGGCGAGGGTGACCCAGCGCCCGGCCGGGTCGATGACCCAGCGGCTGGAGAAGAACGGTGTCGACGAGTCGGGGAGCGAGAGGACTTCCGTCGTCTTGCCGCTCGCGGTCATGGCGTAGACCTTGCTCGAGTAGGTCACCGTCGACCCGCTGGCCGTCTGGCACCCGTCATAGGCGGTGAAGCCGCTGTTCGTCCAGCCCTGGGGCAGGGCGGTCTGGCGCGGGGTCGTGGAGACGCTGATCATCGTGTACGGCTTGGTCGACGTCATCGTGGTGATGCCGAGGTCAGTGGTGGAGCCTCCGGGGCCGCCTGCGTCACATCTGGTCTTCCCGTCCACCAGTGTCACCCGTCCGCCCGTGCCGAACGAGGTGTCGAGTGTGAGCGCGTTGTTCGCGACCTTGAAGGCGGCGTAGTGGCTGGTGCGGTAGGTGCGGTAGGTGCCGCTGTACGGGACCTGGTTGCCGCTCGAATCCCTGGTGTTGTCGTAGTTGCACCAGAACGACATCACGATCGAGCCAGAGGGGAGGATGATCGCGGAGTACGAGTTGGTGTTCGCGTACTGCAGGAGCGCACCGTTGATGGCGGTGCCGCTGACGGCCTCGCACTCGGTCTTGGCGAGAGTGGTGACCGGGATGTTGAGGGCCGCGAACTCCGACTCGTACTGGGCCATGTTGCTGCTCCAGTTGTTCGACTCGCGCAGGTTCACCCGCGAGGTCACGGCACCGGTCTTCAGGTTGCCCGTGACGAGGCGCGTCACCTGGTACTGGTTGTTGGCGGTTTTCACCGTGGTGTAGATCCCCACGAAGTAGGTGTTCGACACCTCGTTGTAGGACAGACCGTTCACGCTCGAGCAGACGAGACCAGACATGTTGCCCATGGCGCACGGGGTGGTGTCGGCGACGCCGAGATCGACCAGTCCGTTTGTGCCGAACGTCGTGTCGAGTGACATGTCGGGCTTCAGCTGCCACAGGTGGTAGTTGGTGCCGTCCGACGGCACGCGGCCGATCACGAGGAACTCGCCGGTGCGGCTGAGGCGCGTGATGCGGCTGGCGCGCAGGCC
>CAYXRQ010000045.1:1323-8574 GCA_964466765.1 uncultured Bifidobacterium sp.
TCACGAGGAACTCGCCGGTGCGGCTGAGGCGCGTGATGCGGCTGGCGCGCAGGCCAGCCGGGGATGCGGGGACCGCGTTCGAGACTGCGGCCTCGGTGACGTCGCCGGACGCGGCGGATGCCGGCGTGGCGACGGAGAGCACGGAGGCGGCGGCGACCGCGGCTCCGATGAGGGTGGACGTCAGACGACGCATGGTGGGTGGCTCCTCTGTCAACAAGGGTGACTGTGGTGAATTGGAAGTTTCTTCCGTGTTGTAGAAAAATTATCCTAACAATGCGGCCCGGCAGTCGCAGGGGCAATCCCTGTCTGGCCAGGGGTCACATGTCTGGTCAGGCGAGTGCGGCGACCGCTGAAGCGGCAGCCAGCCCACTGAGGGCGGCGCCCTCCACCTTCGGTCCGGCGCAGGCATCGCCCGCCAGCACGAGGGGCATCCCGGGGGCCACCCAGCAGGGTTCCGGCCAGGCCCGGCGGGGCGTTGCAAAACGCCACTTCTTCACCTGGGACTCGACCACCCGGGCCGCGCCGAGCCAGGGTGATGCAGCCTCGAGCAGCTCGGCATGGACTGCGGCGGGGTCGGCATCGAACCGTGCCTCGCTGAACGCGGGGGAGAAGTGGAAGGTGAGCGCGGGAATTCTGCTGATCCCCTTGGCCTTGTTGTCCCCGATGAACTGGAACGTGTCATCCGGGTTCTGCACGCCGCCCGGGGCGGGAACCGCGTGGCCATCCGAGTCGAGCACGGCGAGCAGGCCGAGGGTGCGGTCGTAGTCGGTGCCTCGCATCTCTGCGGGCATCTCGATCCCCGCACCGAAGAGCAGGGAGAAGGACTGCGGCACGGGCGCTGTGAGGATGACCGCATCGGCCGCGTGGTCAACGGCATCGTCGGTCTGCACCTGCCAGCCATCTCCGTCCCGGCGGATGGCGAAGACCAGGTGGTCGCAGCGCACGTCCAGCCCGGTGGCCAGGTGCTTGGCGATCATGTTCATCCCGCCGGTTCCGACGTAGCGGGGGTGGCCGTCCTGCGCGGCGAACCCGCGGCACCACTCGTGCACGACCCCTTCCGCGATCCAGGAATCCACGTGCGCACGGAACTGCTCGCTGCGCACGGTGAAGAACTGCGCCCCGTGGTCGAGGTGCGCACCGGCGATGCGACGGGTGGCCAGGCGCCCGCCGGGGCTGCGTCCCTTGTCCATCACGGTCACCTCGTGCCCGTCGGACACCAGGGAACGGGCCGCCATCAGGCCGGAGAGGCCCGCACCGACGACGATGACGCGCATCACACTGCTTCGCGGGCGGCGCTGCCGTGGGGCACGTGTGCCTTCTCCGCCCGGCCGAGGAACTCGAGCAGGATCCGGTTGAACGTGACGGCGTGCTCGATGTGGAGCCCGTGCGCGCCGCCGCTGATGATCACGAGCTCTGCCGTGGGGATGAGCGAGGCAATCTCCTCGGCGTCACCGCGCGGGGTGAGCACGTCCTGGTTGCCCACGACCACCATGACGGGGCAGTCGATGTTGGACAGCTCGGCCTGCAACTGGTCCGTGGTGCGCAGGATCGCGCGCACCTGCGACACGAACGCCCCGGCGGGGTTGAACAACTGGAGCGGGCCCATCCATGCGATGGCGGGGAGGAGACGGCGGAACGAGCGCGGGCCGATCATCCACCGCGCGGCCTCGCGACCCACTGCGCCCATGCCCTCCGTGGCGGCGACATCGGCCCAGGACTGCAGGAGCTCCTCGCGCCACTCGTGGTTGCGGCATGCGGTGGCGACGAGCGTGAGCGACCGCACCCTGTTCGGGTGCTTGAGGGCGATGATCTGGCTGATGGCGCCGCCCATGGAGAGCCCGACCACGTGCGCGGACTCGATGCCCGCGTCGTCGAGCACCGCGATCGCGTCATCCGCCATCTGCTCGAGGTCGTAGGTGCCGTCCGGTTTGTCGCTGCGCCCGGCACCGCGGTTGTCGAGCGCGACCGTGCGCCAGCGGAGCGCGAGGGCGGCACGCTGGAGGTTCCAGGAGTTCTTCTCCGCACCGAGACCCTGCACGAAGAGAACGGGGGGCCTGCGCCCGAATCCGATGACCTCGTAATGGATGCGGACACCGTCGGAAGCTGTCGCGAACGGCATGTGCCTATGCCACCTGCCTGCGCGCGGGGATGCGCTCGACACCGGGCCACTGGTACAGGCGCTCGATCACCTGCGTGGTGCTGTGGGCGGGTGCGAATCGCAGGAGGTGCGCGGCCTCGTTGCTGGCGGCGAGCCTGCCCTTCTCGAGAAGTTCCGCCACGTGGTCGGGCACCGGCGCGCCGGCGAGGCTGCTCATGCCGCGGGCCAGCCACCAGCCGGGTCCCACGGAGGGCGCCGGCACGCGGCGCCCGGTGGTGATCGCGCGGAGCATGCTGATCGCACCGTTCGCCACGATGTTCACCACGCCGTTCGCGTCGCGCTCCGCGCCCTGCAGGAACGCGACTGCCGCGTCGTGGTCCTCGACCACGCTGAAGATCGGGTTGAGCAGCCCGTGGTAGGGCACCACGGGAAGGCGCAGTATCCGCCCGAGCGGGCTGGGCACGTGCGCACCGAGCACGGGTGCGAGCCGCAGGGTGCAGACGTTGACGCCCTTGGCGATGCGCAGCTCCATCGCCTGCTCCTCGATGACCGCGCACATGCGCCCGTAGGTGGTGGTGGGCGCCACGGGCGTGGACTCCGTGGCGATGTCCGGTGAGTAGGAGCCGGCCCCGTAGATCTCCACGCCGCTGCGCACGACTGCTGTCTCCAGGGACGTCGCCTGGTGGGCGGCCTGGAACACCGCTTTCGCGACCGATTCCGTGCACTCCTCGGCCTGCTCGGTGGCGAGCCGCGCATGGGGCTCCCACACGCCGACGTGGAGGATCACGTGCGGGTTGAAGTCGGCCACCAGCTCCGTCATGCGTTCGGTGTCCGTGGCGGAGACGCGCACGAACTTCGCCCGCTTGAGGTTGCGGCGGGGCGGGTCGACGTCGAAGCCGAGGATGTCACCGGCCCATTCGGTGCGCTCGGTCATGGATGCCACGAGCGAACCGAGCTCGCCGCCCATCCCTGTGACGAGTACGCGCCGTCCCTTCATGTTCCCCAACCTAACCGCGCCGCGCCGCGCGTCAGCGAAGTTCGTGGACGTTGAGTATGAGCTCGCGTGCCCATGTGTCGAGCTGGCGGCCGCCGATGCGCTCCGTGATGATGATCGCCTGCGAGGGGTCCTCGATCATCCCGCTCCACCGGATGTACCCGCCGACGATGCCGAGCAGCCGGTCACCGACCTCCTCGGCGTGCAGGACGATCTTCTTGTTCGCGTTCATCAGGTCGTGAAGCTCGCGGTAGAAGGGCTTGAGGAAGTGGTTGAGGTCGTCCGCGCCGCTGAGTGGACGGTGACGGTAGTGGAGGTTCAGTTCCTCGTAGGCGTGGAGATTGTGGGGAGCCGCGATGATCGAGATGATCAGGTCGAAGTGGTTCTCCCGCAGCCAGATGATCTCCTCCTGGCGGCGCACCCGGCGGTGGTTCTCGCCGTAGCCGCCCGGCCGCTCGCAGATGGCCAGCTTGTCCTTGATGACCCAGGTGAAGTTCCGGGGGGTGATGCCGAGGGCCCACTTTCCGCGCAGCTTCGGTGGCATCCGGGTCTCCTCGAGGTCCTGGCCCTGCGTGTCCGCAACGCTGCGGACGGGCCGTCAGAGAAATTAGCCCAGATTGACGATGCTCATCCGCTGTTTGCTGCGGCGAATCTGTCTGTTGCCGCCGATATCGCAGCCGGGGACCCTGCCCCGGGCGACCTCGAGCACCCGGTCGACTGTTGCGAGGTCCGGCGGGTACGGGTCCGCGAGCCACATGCGCACTGCTCTCCGGGCGAGAGGCAACGGTGCCGCGGCGACTGCGACTGCATCCGTCACGTCGATGTGCGACGCGAGCTCGTCGAGAAGAGCGTCGTCGTCGCGCAGCACGTCGGCCGTGCGCACGAGGACGGGAACGGGGTCGCGTCGCGAGACCGACGCGAGGAGCGGGATCAGTTCGTGGCGCACGCGGTTGCGCTGGTGTGCGGGGTCGTCGTTCGTCTCGTCGGTGACCGTGGAGATGCCGAGTCCGCGGCACAGGGCGTGCGTCTCCTCCCGGCGCAGCGCGAGGATGGGCCGGCGCGGGCCCGGCTCCATGGCGGCAAGACCCGCGGAGCCGGAGCCGCGGAGGAGGTTGATGAGGACGGTCTCGGCCTGGTCGTCCGCGGTGTGCCCGGTCATCGCGCCGTCGGGGAGGACGGCGTACCTGACCGCACGCGCACGGGCCTCCAGGTTGGGGCCGGGCTCGACCGTGACGGTGTGCGTGACGAGGACGGCGCCGACTGCCGCGGCGACGGGGGCGATGAGCGCGGCGTCACCGCCGGAGCCGGCCCTGATCGAGTGGTCCACGTGCACGGCGGTGACGCTCAGGCCGTGCGCGGCGGCGAGCACCAGCAGTGCCATCGAGTCCGGGCCGCCGGACACGGCGCACGACACCTCGGTGCCCGGCGCGGGGAAGGTGCAGCGTGCGAGAAGCCCGTCGACGAGGGGTGAGCGGGTCAGGGCGCTGTCCATGTTGCTGCCGGGTGCCCGGCGCGGGCGCTACTTGCGGGCGGCCTTGCGCTGGAGGCGGTTGGGGTACTTCGTGGCGGTGACCTTGACGACGTACCCGACGAGGGTCTGGACGATCAAGCCGGCAGCGGCGAGGAGCAGGACGAGACCGAGCCAGAAATGCCAAACGACTGCAGAGAACATGGGGGAAAGGCTAGTCAGTCGAGCCAGTCAGGACCGAAACAGTCCTTGATCTTGGTGACGAGACCGCCGGGCAGTTCCTCGGCCTGTGCCTTCACGCGCACGACTCGCTTGAGTTCCCCGTGGAAGTCGAAGGCGCCCTGGCAGTCCGGGCAGGTGCGGAGGTGGCCCATGATCTCGGTCGCCTTGCCCTCGGGCAGTTCCTTGTCGAGGAAGCGCTCGAGTTCCTCGAGTGTCCCCTGGCAGTCCATGGCCATCTCTGTTCCCCGTCCTTCCCCGTCAGTCTGGTTCCTTCACGAGGGACTCGTCCACGAGTCCCCGTTCCCTTGCGAAGTCGTACAACCTCTTCTGCATGGCTTTTCTTCCCCGGTGCAGGCGGGACATGACCGTGCCGATGGGGACGTCCAGCATCTCGGCGATCTCCTTGTAGGAGAAGCCGTCCACGTCAGAGAGCAGCACCGGCATGCGGAAGGCCTCGGGCAGCTCCTCGATGGCGGCCTTCACCTCGTCGTCGGTGAAGAGCTCCATCATCTGGTCCTCGGCCGAGGGGTTGATCCGCGACTGGTCGATCGTGCCGAGGCGGCGGAAGAGGTAGAGCTCCTCCACTTCGTCCAGCTCGACCTCGTCGGGGCGGCGCTGCTTGGCGTTGTACTTGTTGATGTACGTGTTCGTCATGATGCGGAAGAGCCACGCACGCAGGTTCGTGCCGTCCTGGTAGCTGTCGAACGCGCGCCACGCCTTCAGGTACGTCTCCTGCACCAGGTCCTCCGCGTCGGCCTTGTTGCGCGTCAGGCGGACAGCATGGGCGTACAGCTGCGGCGCGTACTCCATCGCGTCCTTGGGGAACGTCTCCCGTGATGCCATGACGGGACCTGCTACTGGTTCTGCTGCGAGAGGTCCGCGACGGCGATGTCGAGCGCCTTGCTGAAACGCTCGAGCGAGGCGGCAATCACCTCGCGCTCCTCGGGTTCGAACTGCTCGACGATGGCGAACACGAGGTTCCGCCGCCGGTCGATGACACGGGTGTGGATCATCCGCCCGCGGTCGCTCGGTGCCACGAACACGACACGGCCGTCACCGTCGTGGGACACCTTCTCCGCGAGCCCGTCCTTGATGAGCCGCTGGATGGCCCGCGTGGCGGTGCTGGGGTCCACCCGGAGCGCGTCGGCAAGGTTGCCCATGCTGATGGACCCGTGGAGCACCAGCTGCTCGAGCGTGTCGAACTGGCCGGGCTCGATCGAGTAGTCGTCGCCCTCGAAGATGATCTCGCGGACCGCATTGTTGGCTGCGCCGCGCCGCAGCTCGCGCCACGCGAACGCGATGCGCGTGGCGAGGTCGCGGTCGGACTCGACGCTCGGGTCGATCGGCTTCTTCACTTCGCGCATGCCTCACTAGGGTAACCACATGGCGGCGGGGGAGGACCAGCAGGGCGGCGACATGCAGACCCCCCTCGAGGTGCTGGGAATCATGGCCAGCCAGCAGGCGATGCTCGCCCCCGGTCTGCGCCACATCGAGATGTACACCATGCGCGGCCTGCTCGGGATCCTGTGGCACGAACCGGTCGGGGACGCGCGCGACGTCGGTGTCGTGATGATGGGCGGTGCCATGGGCGGGCTGATGGGTCCCGGTGACGCCCTCTACAACCAGCTGGGTGAGGATTTTTCGGCCCGGGGGATCCCGGCGATGCGGATCAGCTGGCGCAAGCCGAATGACATGGATGCGTGCTGCGTGGACGCCGCGGCCGCGGTGCAGATGATGGTGGGCACGGGGTGCGAGCGGGTGATCCTGATGGGGCACAGCTTCGGGGGTGCAGTCGCCGTGCGCGTCGCCGTGGGGCTGTCCGCGATGGTCACGGGTGTCGTCACGTTCGCCACGCAGTCAGCCGGGTGCGAGGTGGCCGGCGGTCTCGACGGCAGGCCACTGCTGATGTTCCACGGCGACCGTGACGAGATCCTGCCCGTGGAGGCGAGCGAGGTGGTCCGCGCCATCGCGGGGTCGGGCGAGCTGCGCATCATGCCGGGTGACGGGCATCTCCTCGCGAAGAGCCATGACGTCATGCGCGAGGAAGTGAACGCATGGTGCGACACCGTGTTCGCTCTCGGGGAGGCCACGGAGTGAACGCGGGTGCGAATGCGGCACTGCCACGCAACGTGGTGGTGCTCCTCCTCGACAGCCTGAACCGTCACGAGATCGGCGCCTACGGCGGCACCAACTTCGACACACCGAATCTCGACCGACTCGCCGCGCGCAGCGTGCGCTTCACGAACCACCACACCGGCTCGCTGCCGTGCATCCCCGCGCGCCACGACCTGCTCGTCGGCGCGTGGGACTTCCTGTGGAAGCCGTGGGGCTCCATCGAGCTGTGGGAGAAGCCGATCACGGCGTCGCTTCGCGAGGCGGGCGTCGTCACCCAGCTGGTCACCGACCATCCGCACTTGTTCGAGGTGGGCGGCGAGAACTACCACACCGACTTCACCGCGTGGGCGTACG
>CAYXRQ010000046.1:0-8286 GCA_964466765.1 uncultured Bifidobacterium sp.
GCACCGCGCTGTCCGTCCAGCCCATCTGGTAGGTGTGGAAACGGAGGTGGAGGTTCACCAGTTCGGTGACCGCCTCGACGTCCTCGTTCGAGTACTTGAGCGCGCGCATGCGGTCGCGCGTCATGCGCGCCCCGACCACCTCGTGGTGGTGGAACGTCACGCCCTTGCCGTTCTTGAAGCCGCGCGTCCTCGGCTTGCCGATGTCGTGGAAGAGCGCCGCGAGGCGCGTGATCCGGAAGTCGAAGCCGGGGTGCGCATCGGGCCGCACGTTCTCCACCACCGCGAGCGTGTGCGTGAGCACGTCCTTGTGGCGGTGGATCGGGTCCTGCTCCAGGCGCATCGCAAGGATCTCGGGGAAGAACTGGTCGATCAGGCCCGTGTCGATGAGGAACCAGAGTCCGGGGCTCGGCCGGTCAGCTGTCATCAACTTGTCCAGTTCGTTGCGGACCCGCTCCATGGACACGATGGCGAGCCGCCCGCCCATCTCCGTGACCGCCTTGGTCAGTGCCGGGTCCGGCGCGACCTGCAGCTGGGCCACGAAGCGCGCGGCACGCATCATCCGCAGCGGGTCATCGCTGAAGGACTCCTCCGGCGAGAGCGGGGTGCGCAGGGTGCGCGTCATCAGGTCGGCCGCGCCGCCGAAGGGGTCGACGAGCACGGGCGCGTCACCGGTGAGCTCCAGTGCCATGGCGTTGATCGTGAAGTCGCGGCGCGACAGGTCCGTCTCGATGTCGCCGGCAAACTGCACCTCGGGCTTGCGGGAGTCCGGCGAGTACGCCTCGGCGCGGTGGGTGGTGATCTCGTAGACCCGGTCGCCCATCCTCAGGCCGATCGTGCCGAACCTCTCCCCCTGCGTCCACACGGCATCAGCCAGGTCCGCCACCAGCTTCTTCGTCTCCTGCGGGGTGGCCGTGGTGGTGGCGTCGAAATCCATCTGGTCGAGGGCCTTGGCCTCGTCACCCAGCAGCAGGTCCCGGACCGTCCCCCCCACCAGGTACAGGCGGTGTCCCGCCTGCCGGAAACGGCTGGCGAGCGGCTCCATCTCGTGGAGAACAGGGGCAAAACGGGCGGGAATCATGGCACTGGGCGGGGCGCGCCAAGGCTAGGCGGGCTGCCCCTCGGGTCCCGCCCATCCCTGCCCTTTTCGGGGTTACGGTTTTCGGGGTGCGCACGACGAACCCCGCCACCGGTGTCCTGTGGTCCGGCAATGTCACCGTGTCGGCCCGGCCCCTCGGCAACAGGCCCGGCTGGGCGCATCTCCTGGTCACGGGCGCCCACGGGGAGACAGTGGGGCTTGCCCGGCCTGACGTCATCGCCCAGTGGCTGGCCACTCTGGCCCGGTGGGGCTACGAAGGGGTGCGCACGGGGGCAGTCGGCCCGGTCGCGGCCGATGAGCTCGCCGCGGCGGGTTTCGCGACGGTGCAGGACCTCGTGCTTCTCTCGTGTGACCTCACCTCACGGTCCCCTGTCCCGGCTGACCGCTCCGTCAGGAGGGTCCGCACCCGCTGGGCCAGGCAGGAGTCGATGATCGCATCGGCACTGGAGGTCGACGCCGGGTCGTTCGGACCGGGATGGGCACTCGACCGGGTATCGCTGCGGGAGGCCCACGGCGCCACCCAGCGCGCGCGGATGATGGCAACCGTCGGCGAGGACGGCAGGACCACGGGTTTCGTCCTGGCTGGTGCCACTGCGGGCAGCGGGTTCGTCCAGCGTCTTGCCGTCGACCCCGCCCACCGGCGCGAGGGGACCGCCACGCGCCTCCTCGGGCAGGCCCATCGTTGGCTGTCGTTGCGGGGCTGCTCGACCTCCGTGGTCAACACCGAGACCACGAACGGGGCCGCCCTCGGCCTCTATCGCTCATTCGGCTATGCCCCTTTGCCCTACGGTTTGCGGGTGCTCGAACGACCCCTCACGATTCGATGAAGCGAACGATGAGCCTCCAGGCCAGCAGATGGTCCGCTTTCCTCGCCGTGGGCATGTCGTTCATCCTCGTGGCCGGTCCCGGCATGCCCGCACGCGTCCAGGCCGGGCAGACAGGGGTGGCCACAGCGGCCTCGGTCAGCATCACCGGGCAGCCGTTCCGCATCCTCGAGTCCGTGAGTGCGAGATTCACGCTGGAGGGCACCTCCCTCCCGGGGGCAGACAATGTCGAGTTCCTCCTCCACCGCCGGGTGGCAAACCGCGACTCCTTCCGGGCGATCGCCGACAACTTCGCCGAGCCCGGCGTCATCGACTCGGCCGTCGTTCCCGTCGGCGGCAGGTCCCGCAACAACGACGGGTCCTACTCCGTGTCCGTGGCGATCAACACCAAGAAGACGTCGCGGAACGACCTCTTTGCCCAGCTGCCCGGTGTCTACCCGGTCACGGTCCGCACCCGTTCCGGGGAGAACGTGCTCGCGAGCACCCTCACGTTCATCGACAGGCGCGACGCAGAGACGGTCCCGTCCGGTTCCCCCGCAGCAATCCTCGCCGTGCTCGGGGGTCCGGTCACCCACTCACCTGACGGCACGAGCACGATGGACGACGAGGCCCGCGCCAACATCTCGCGGTTCGTGGAGTTCCTCGAGGCAGTGGGCGCCCCGGTGACGCTGCAGGTGCAGCCCGAGCTGCTGGACACCCTCGCGGAGTCCCCTGAACCCCTCGACGTCCAGGTTCTCGACCGGCTGCGTGCCGCATTGCGGGGCAGGTCGGTGATCGCCTCCACCTACACCGCTGTCGACCCCGTCGCGATGATGCAGGACGGGCTCTCGTCCGAGCTGACGGAGCAGTTCAGGCTGGGCGAGGCCACCCTGAACCGGTTGCTGCCCGGCGTCACGATCCAGCGGTCCACATGGGTGTCTCACGACCCTCTGGACGAGCGGACCATCGAGTTCCTGCAGAGACTGGGCATCACCTCGGTCATCGTCATGCCGTCGGCCGCCGAGGGCATCGAACGGGAGGGTTCCCCCAGCGTCATCTCCCGGCCGGCGGGCAACAGTTCCGTCTCCGTGATGGCCGTCGACGCACAGCTCGCCGCCACCCTCGACGCGGCGACGGAGAACCCCACGCAGGTCGGGGTGCGCCTGGCCGCGGAACTGATCGCCCAGCGTGACGACCTCCTTGCCGCCGGCACCGCACCTGCCGACGTGCGGCTCGTGGTCGCATCGTCGAGCGGCGAGCTGGTCGACGCGAGGACGCTCGTCGCGGTCGGCCGCAGTCTCGCGAACGCCGTCGGACTCCTGCTCCAGGACGTCGGTGGCCCCCAGGCCGTCGACGAGCGGGCGCCGGCCACCGTGTTCCCCAAAGAGATCAACCGGACGCTCGGGGGCCTCAAGACCTCCATCCAGCAGGCCCGGCGTGAGCTCGAGGCGATCCAGTCGATGCTGCCCGAGGACGACGAGCGCAGGTCCAGGTGGCTGGAGTCCCTCGCGATCTCCTCCAGCCCCGGGGTCACGAACACCTCCGAGTTCATCGACGGGCTCCGCAGCGAACTGCGGCGTCTCACCGGCTCGGTCAGCCTGGTCACCCCGACTGACATCACGCTGTCCAGCCGCACCGGCACCATCCGGCTGCAGCTGCGCAACGACGAGGACGTCTCGTTGTTCGTGCGGATAGCCGTGAGCAGCCCGAAGATGCAGTTCACGGAGTCCCCGGACATCGTGGAGCTGCTCCCGGGCGGAACCACCGAGGTGCAGGTCCCGGTCAAGGCCCGCACGAACGGACGCTTCCCGGTCACGGTGCGGGTGGTCACGCCCGTCGGGCGCGTGCAGGTCGCCTCCCCGGCCGTGATCACCGCCCGGGTCAGCGAGGTCGCGGGCCTCGGCCAGTTGGTCAGCGTGACCCTGCTCCTGATGCTCCTCGCATGGTGGTGGAACTCGTGGCGCAAGGGCCGCAGGGACGCCCAGGGAGACCCGTCCCTCTCCGGCGGAGAGGGTACGGTTGCCCCCCAATGAGCATCAGAATCGTGACCGACAGTTCCTGCGACCTCCCCCAGAACGTCGCCGATGCCCTGGGCATCGTCATCGTGCCGCTGAGCATCCGTTTCGGCGACGACGAGTACATCGACCGCACCACCATCACCACGGACCGCTTCTGGCAGCTGTGCTCCTCCTCGAAGGAGCTGCCCCAGACCGCCGCCCCCTCGCCGGGCCAGTTCCAAGAGGCATTCAAGGACCTCAAGGCCCAGGGCGCCACGGGAATCGTGGTCATCTCGCTGTCCTCCAGCCTCTCTTTCACCATGCAGAGCGCAGTCAACGCCGCCAAGGAGGTGCAGGGCGAGATCGACGTCCGGGTCGTGGACAGCAGGAACGCATCCCTCGGGGTCGGACTGATCGCGGTCGAGTGCGCCGAGCGGGCCCGATCCGGGGCCTCGATCGACGACATCGAGCAGCTGGCGAACAGCCTGGTGCCGCGCACCCACGTGTTCGGGGCCCTCGACACCCTCGAGAACCTCCGCAAGGGCGGCCGGATCGGCGGCGCCAGGGCCATGCTCGGCACGGCGCTGTCCGTGAAGCCCCTCATCGAGGTGCGCAACGGCGAGGTGGAGGAAGCGGGCAAGCAACGGACGCGCGGCAAGGCCCTCGCCGCACTCATCGAGACGCTCCGCAACGCCGGCACGGTCGAGCGGCTCGGTGTGCTGCACGCGCAGTGCCCCGACATCGACGACTTCGTGGCGAAGGTGCGCGAGGTCTACCCGGGCGACATCATGATCGGTGACATCGGTGCGGTCATCGGCACGCACGCCGGCCAGGGCACCATCGGCATCGCGTTCCGCACCGCGCAGTAGTCGACACGGTCGTCGCCCGCGCGCGGGCATTCCCCGTCGCGCCACTTGCCCACAACTAGCGTCTGACCTCGGCGATGGTTGCGGCAATGAACCCGGAGGACGTGATCGGCGGCAAGTACCGCCTCGACAGCGTCCTGGCAGAAGGCGGCATGGCCATCGTCTGGCGCGCGACCGACATGCACCTGCGGCGCGAGGTCGCCGTGAAGATGCTGAAGCCGTCGATCGCGTCCGACGAGGTGGTGGCGGAACGCTTCCGCCGCGAGGCGATCGCGCTCGCACAGCTGCACCACAAGCACATCATGCCCGTGTACGACTGCATCGAGGAGGACGGGCAGGTCGCGCTCGTGATGCAGCTCATCAACGGCCAGAGCCTGCGCGACCTCCTCGACAGGGAACGCTCCAGCAACGGCGGCAAGGCATCCACGCTGTCGGTCCACACGACGGTGCACATCGGAAAGGCGATCGCATCGGCGCTCGGTGCGGTGCACGCGGAAGGCATCGTCCACCGTGACATCAAGCCGGGGAACATCATGATGATGCGCACCGGCGAGATATGGCTGACGGACTTCGGGATCGCGAAGGGCGTCAAGTCGGACCAGGACGACAACACCGACCTCACCCGTCCCGACCTGATGATGGGCACTGCGAAGTACCTCTCGCCGGAACAGGTGCAGGGACGCGATCTCGACGGCCGCGCCGACATCTACTCGCTCGGGCTCGTGCTCTACGAGTGCCTCGCCGGCCACGCGCCGTTCAAGGGCGAGAACGAGCAGCAGGTCGCGATTGCCCGCCTGCAGCGCGACCCCACCCCGCTCGCCGGCATCCGCCACGACGTGCCGAGCACCGTCATCGACGTCATCCACAAGATGCTGCGCCGCAAGCCGGAGAACCGGTTCCAGTCGGCGGAGGAGGTCGTCACCGCCCTCACCGAGGCGATGCGCACGGTCCATGACTCGGTCACGCCGCCGGACGGGCTGAACGGGGCGGAACGCCAGCGCACGAAACGAAGCGACCCGCTCGACCCGCTGATGAAACGGCGCGTGGAGGAGGCCCGCAAGCTGGCGGAACAAGGCGGGACGCGCAGCGACGTCACGCCGGCCGAGGGAACCAAGCCTGCCCGCACCGACGACACGCCGACATCCACGAAGAAGACGCGCACCGGTGCGCTGCCGAAGAAGCAGCGCACGCGCACGGGGAAGAACATGATCCCGGTCATCACGGTGTTCGTGATTGCCGCGGTCATGGCAATGCTGCTGTGGAACGGCCTGCGCAACACACGCTCCACGGTCGCTCCCGGCGGCGACACCCAGACGGCGCCCCTCGCTGCCGTGTCGCTCACCGGCGTGCGCAGCTACGACCCAAACGGCGACGACGGCAACGAGAACGAGGCACAGGTCCCGTGGCTGCTGGACAGCAACCCGGCGACAGCATGGACCACCGTCTGTTACGGCGACAGGTACTTCGGGTCGAAGGGCGGCCTCGGGCTCGTCCTCGAGCTCTCCGGGGCGGGCATCGGCACGATCACCGCGAACTTCGGCAACGGGCCGTGGAACGCCGAGGTGTACGTGTCTGATGCGCCCGCGGTTCCCTCCCGCATCGAGGACTGGGGCCTGCGCGTCGCCGACGGGTACAGCGAGAACGCAGGCACAGGAACGTTCGAGGTGAAGACGCCCGGGCGCCACATGCTCCTGCTCCTGCGCGAGATCGGCCGGTCGAACACGTGCAGCAACACGAACCCGTACAAGGGCGTCATCAACGACCTCGGGTTCTCGTCCGCGCCGTGACCGCGCGCAACTAGCCTTCGCCCATCGCACCAGAAGACGACGCCCTCGTCGCCGCCGCGGTGGCCGGCGACCGCAATGCCCTCGAGCAGTTGCTGCGCGCCCACCATGACGCGATCCGTGCTGTCTGTTTCCGCATCGTCATCGACAGGGGTGCCGCCGAGGACGCCACGCAGGCTGCGTTGATGGCGGTCGCACGGTCGATCCGTCGGTTCAAGGGCACATCCAAGTTCTCCACCTGGGCCTACCGCATCGCCACGAACGCCGCACTCGACGAGGTGCGCCGCACCAGGCGCAGGCCGTCACCGACGGATGACGACGTCCTCGGCAGGGCCGCGCCGCACCAGTCAGACGCCTCGGAGGAGCTGGTCGACAGCCTGGCCCTCGAGGCCGCGCTCGCACAGGTGTCTGAGGACTTCAGGGTCCCCCTGGTGCTGTTCCACCTGCAGGACATGACCTACGAGGAGATCGCAGAGGTGCTGCGGATACCCGTGAACACGGTGCGCAGCAGGATCTCGCGCGCCCGCGGCCAGCTGCGGGAACTGCTCGGGAACCAACCGGGAGGCACGGGGCGTCACAACCAGGACCCCGGCAAGGAGCAGGGCAGCCAATGAGCAACGACACGAACGACAACCTCCCCGACGCGGTCACCTCGGCACTCCGTGACGTGCCCACGGTTGACCCCGCCGTCCGGGAGGCAAACATCGCGGCTGCGCTCGCTGCTTTCGACGCCGCAGAGCCCCGGCACAGGGGCGACACGGTCACCTCCCTGCCGGCCCGGCGGCGCGCGTGGCTCGCGGCAGCCGCTGCCGTCCTGGTTGCGCTCGGTGCGGGCGCAGGATGGGCCGCCCGCGGCACGGGCGGTTCACCCGCGGTGATGGACGTACCCGTTTCTGTGGGGGCGCAGGCCAATTCGGCCACGGCCACTGCCACCACCGCACCGCCCGCCAAGTCGGGTTCCGTCGAGGTGCCGGGCAGCCCGGTCAGGCCCGAGTCAGGCCTGCCGTGTTCCACGGAGACCGACGGTGCGCTGTATCTCGGTCAGTACGTGCGTGACGATGTGCTCCATCTGGTCTTCGTCAGCGACTTCACGATCGAGGTGCTGCGCGCGGACACGTGCGAGGTGCTGGCCGCGTTCCAGCAACCCGTCGCACCAGCGCCCTGACAGCCCTCACCGGCCGGCGCGGTGCCGGCAATCACCACCATCATGGCCGGAGAAGACCCGCCGTTAGGCTGATCCCATGGTGTCGAACCCCCTGACAGACCCCGAGTGGGCCGACCGCAGCGTCGACCTCATCGACCGGGTCATCGCGAGGGTCCGCCGCTACACCACCCAACCCATCGTGTCGACGGCACGGGGACTCGTCTTCGGCCTGCTCGCGGCCTTCGGCATCGTCGCGGTCATCGTGGTCCTCGGCATCGGCATCACCAGGGGCCTCCAGGCCGCCCTCGACGCCGGCCTGCCGCGGGATGCCGCCGTGTGGGTCTCCTATTTCGTCCTCAGCGGGCTGTGCTTCCTGGCGGGAACACTCCTGATGCGCAAGAGGTTCAAGTCTGATGAGGAGTCAGGAAAATGAGCGACGTCCGCAACACCATCATCATCGGGTCGGGGCCGGCCGGGTACACCGCGGCCATCTACGCAGCGCGGGCGCAGCTCGCGCCCGTCCTGCTCGAAGGTGCCGTGACGGCAGGCGGTGCTCTCATGAACACCACCGAGGTCGAGAACTTCCCCGGCTTCTC
>CAYXRQ010000047.1:0-8232 GCA_964466765.1 uncultured Bifidobacterium sp.
GCTGCGGCCGTTCATCCTGGGGCGATGCCCCTCGCCTCCCCCAAGTTGCTGCCGGCCCTACCCGGATCCCGCCGGATGTCTTCACCGGATCGGGGGAACAGAAAAGGCCCGGGCTTTCGCCCGGGCCTTTCCGTGGTTCGAAACGGGTTCGATCAGCTGGCAATCACTTGCCGGCGTCGAAGTTCTCCCCGAGTGCGTTGCCCATGTTGCCGTCGCAACCGTAGACCTTGATGGCCTTCGGGCCGACGCCCTTCTCCACCATGGTGGCGAGGATCTTCGAGGTCTCGTCGAAGCCGATGATGACGACTGCGTCAGGGCCAGCGGCCTTGATCTCGTCGACCTCGGCATCGAAGGAGGTTGCCTTCTCGTCGTAGATCTTGGACACGACGACCTTGGCGCCACCGGCCTCGAGGTTCTTCGCGAGGTCCTCGGCGAGGCCCGTGCCGTACGAGTCGTTGCGGGCGATGATCGCCACGTTCGACGCGCCGTCACCCTTCACGACCTCTGCGAGCACTGCACCCTGGACGATGTCCGAGGGGGCGCTGCGGAAGTACAGACCCTTGTCGGCGTAGGTCGACAGGGCCTTCGAGGTGTTGGCGGGCGAGAACTGGACGACGCCGGCTGCCGTGATCTTGTCGATCACGGTGAGGCTCACGCCCGACGAGGCTGCACCGATGATGGCGTCCACGTTCTGCGAGAGCTGTGCGTCAACGGTCTTCGAGGCGGTGTCGGTGGTTGCGTCACCGGAGTCACCCTTGATCGCCACGACGTCCTTGCCGAGGACGCCGCCAGCGGCGTTGACGTCCTTCACTGCGAGGTCGAAGCCGGCGAACATCGGGGCACCGAGGAACGACAGCGAACCGGTCTGCGGCAGGATGGAGCCGAGCGTGAGCACGCCGTCACCCTTGCGGTCACCCTCGACTGCGACCTGGGCCACGTCTGCATCGGCGGGCGCTGCGGCCTCGATGTAGGTGGTCAGGGCATCATCGAGGCGGTTGTCCGCACCGAACTGGAGGACGCCGTAGGAGGCCTTCAGCGGCTCGCCGTTGCCGGAGAACTCGAGCGGGCCGGAGACGCCGTCGTAGTCGATGTCGGTGCCGGCCTGGACGAGCGCGAGGCACGCCGCATAGTCGGTGCACTTCTCGCCGTCACGGGTGATCCCGTTGATCTCGGAGGCATACGCGATGCCGTCGTCCTTGGCCTTCTCGACCGCCAGGGCGATGACCATGACGGAGTCGTAGGTCTCGGCGGCGTACGAGTAGTCGTTCAGGGAGGGGTCTACCTCCTTGAGGCGGCTCTTGAACTCCTCGGACAGCTGGACGAGGGGCGTGGTGCCCTTCATGCCGGCGAGGTCGCCGCCCTCTGCTGCCGCAGCGGTCGTGTCGGATGATGTGTCGTCGCCGCCGCAGGCAACGCCCACGAGCGACAGACCGATGAGCAGCGCAGTCGCGCGCAGCACACGGCTCTTCTTCATGTTTTCTCCTTGGAGATGAATGGCAGCGGGTGCTGCCCTAACTGGGTAGTTGGAACAACCTACCCACGGGTTTCCAGGATTCTCAATGGGCAAGTGCCATTTCGCCCAGTTTCCGCGCCAATCGGGCAGTCTCGAGGTGGGTGTTGTAGAGCGGGGCAAAGCCGAACCGGACCAGGTCCGGGGGGCGGAAATCGGCGATCACGTCCCGATCCGCCAGGTCCGCCACGAGTTGCCTGCCGCCCGCAAACCCAAGCGCCACATGGCTTCCACGGTGGGCAGGGTCCCGCGGGGACTCCAGGGAAAAGCCGACAGTCTGCAACTGTTCATCCCACATCCGGATGAAGAACTCGGTGAGGCTGACGCTCTTGGCCCGGATCTGGTCGACAGTCACGCCCTCGAAAGCGGTCAGTGCGGCCTCGAGTGCCTTCATGGACAGGACCCCGGGGCTCCCGGTCAGGAACCGCTTGATACCCGGGTCCGGGCGGAAGGCGGGCTCGAAGGCCATGGGGTCCTCGTGACCCCACCACCCGCGGAGGGGCTGGGAGGCCTCCGCCAGCAGCCGGGGGGCGACATAGACGAAGGCCGGGGCACCCGGGCCGCCGTTCAGGTACTTGTAGCCGCAGCCCACGGCGAAGTCCGCGTCCAGGCCGGCCAGGTCAACGGGCACGGCCCCCACCGAGTGCGCCAGGTCCCACACCACGAGGGCACCGACAGCATGGGCGGCGGGTGTGATCTCGTCAGCATGGAGGATGTGGGCGCTGCGGTAGTCCACGTGCGTGGCCGTGACGACGGCGGTCCGCTCGCTCACCGCCCCGGGGATCTGCGACGCCTTCACGGCAGTGAGCGTCATCCCGTGCTGTTCGGCAACGGACCGCGCGATGTAGATGTCGGTCGGGAAATTGTTCGCGTCCGTGATGATCTCGTCGCGGCCGGGCCTCAGCGCCACTGCCGACTCCAGCACCTTGTGGAGGTTGACCGAGGTGTTGTCCGTGCAGACCACGGTGCCCGGTGCGGCGCCGACGAGCGGGGCGATCAGGTCCCCGACGTGCGCCGGCATGTCCGTCCAGTCCTCGTCCCACGACCGGATCAGACGCTCGCGCCACGCCCGGCTGATGGTGCTCTCCAGCACCCGGCGCGCCTCGTGGGTCAGGGGGCCGAGCGAGTTGCCGTCGAAGTAGAGGACGCCGTCCGGCAGGTCGAACCGGGCACGCGTGTGCGCCAGCGGGTCAGCGGCGTCGAGGGTGCGTGCCTCGTCCTCGAATGCGTCCCAGTCGGATGCCATGCGTGCCGTCACCTCTTCCTGAGCGTCCGTCCCCGAACCGGCCCGGTCAGGCCGGGACCGGGATCTCGCCCGCCACCGTGGTGCGGTGCAGCTCGCGGCGGAACCCGGCGTAGTCGTTGAGGGCGTAGTGCTGCGTGGAGCGGTTGTCCCAGATCAGCAGGTCACCCCGTGTCCAGCGGTGGCGGTACCCGAACTTCGCGTCGGTCGTGTGGAGGTGGAGCCAATCCATCAAGGCCTTCTTCTCCGACTCGTCGTCGATTCCCACGATGTCGCGCACGTACGCACGGTTGTAGAAGAGCACGGTCCGCCCGGTCTCGGGATGGACGCGGATGAGTGGGTGCAGGGTGACGTCGTGCGCCGACTCGTCGCACACGATGTTCATGCCGCTGAGCCCCGAGTGGACCGCCTGCATCCTTGGCGAGTAGGCGTCGCGGGCGGTGTGGACGCCCCTCAGCGGCAGGAAGTCCTCCTTCTGCCGCGGCGAGAGCGCGTCGTACGCGCGCGTCATGGAGGAGAAGCACGTGTCGCCCCCGTGGGGCGGGATGTCGAGGGCATGGAGGACCGTGAACGACGGCGGGTTCGGCTGGAAGCTGAAGTCGCTGTGCCACGCCCCGCCGAAGTTGAACGCGTCGCCGTCGCGTGCCTCCTTCAGGACCTTGATGACCTCCGGGTGGTCCGGGCTGGGCTCGATGAACGGCGACTCCGCGGCCGGACCGAGCCGGCGGGAGAACGCGACCTGCTCGAGCGGGGTGAGCGACTGTCCGGTGATGCAGACCACCTCGTGCTCGCACGCGAGAGCCCGCAGCTCGGCGAGTTCCGCATCATCCAGTGCGCGCACGTCGATCCCGTCGATGCGCGCCCCCAACACCCCGGTCAGCCTGGTTGCCTCCATGGGCACACCCTATGGCATCATCGACGGGTGGCAATCGGTGACGGGAACGGGTGGGTGTACTGCGACTGCGGGCAGCGCCACTGGGGGATCAACGGCGCCGCCGGCCTGCTGCTGGTGCGCACCGACACGCCCGAGCCACTCGTCCTGCTGCAGCTGCGTGCCGGCTGGACGCACGGCGGCGGCACCTGGGCACTGCCGGGCGGGGCGCTCGACTCCCATGAGGACTCCGTGATGGCGGCGGCACGCGAGGCGTACGAGGAGACGGGAATCCACCCGCAGCACCTCGACGTGAAGGGCATCTACTCGGACAACCACGGCAACTGGCGCTACGACACCGTGATCGCCCACACCGCCGTCGACCCGGGCGCCCACGAGGCGAACGCAGAGTCAGAGGACATCCGCTGGGTGCGCATCGAGGACGTGGCGGGGTACGAGCTGCACCCGGGCCTGCGGGGGTCCTGGGCGGACCTCGTCACCCACCTGACGTCGACACTCGGCTGAGGACGTCATGCGCAAACGGACCGTCCTTCTCCTCCAGCTCGCCACGTGCTTCGGCGCCATGAGCTACGGCACGATGTTCACCGTGCTCGACGACTTCCGCGACGAGTACGGGGTCAGCGAGTCGCAACTGGGGCTGATCCTCGCGGTCGGCTTCCTCGCCGGCTTCGTGGCCCAGATCTTCCTCGCCCCGTTCGCGGACAAGGGCCACGCGAAGAGGATGATCATGATCGGCATCACCGTCGAGATCGTGGGCAACCTCATGATGGGGTTCGGGGCCAGTTTCGCCGTGCTCTTCGCGGCCCGGCTCATCGGCGGCATCGGCGCAGGAATGGTCTACCCCGCCGTGAGGCGTGTGGTCATCCTCGCCGACCCGGGGAACATGGGGAACAACCTCGGGCGGATGGTCAGCTTCGACGTGGGTGGCTTCTCGGCCGGGCCGGTGCTCTCCGCTGTCACGGTCGGGGCGCTCGGCCTGGCGGCACCCTTCGTGATCTGTTGCGTGGGTCTCGCGGTCGTCGGCCTGGGCCTCCTCCGCCTTCAGGTGCAGGAGGCCACGGGGGAAGTGCCCACGCAGCGACTCGCGTTCGACCTGCTGCGGATCAGGCCCTACCTGGGCGCCGTCATCATCGGGCTCTCGCTGTACCTCATGATCGGCACGTTCGACGCACTGTGGTCGGTGATGATGGACGACATGGAGGCCGACGAGTGGGTGGCCAACCTCGGGATCTCCCTCTTCGCACTCCCGATGCTCTTCCTCGGACCGGTCGGCGGGAGGCTGACGCAACGCTTCGGCCCGTTCCGCGCGAGCATCACGGGACTCACGGTCGGTGCGTTCCTCATGTCCATGTACGGCGTGCTCGGCAGCCCCCACGTGATGCTCGGGTTCGGCGTGGTGCACGGCATCACGGACGGCCTCACCATCACCGGCGGCGCGGCGGCGGTCGCGATGGTCGCGCCGAAGGAGAGGCTGGCGAGCGCGCAGGGCCTGTTCGGAGGACTGCAGACCATCATGGGCGGCACCGCCGCGGCCATGGCGGGCGCCACCTACGGCGCGTTCGGTCGCACGCCGGCGTTCCTCACGACATCCACCGTGATGCTGCTGTTCATCGGCGCCGGCGCGTTCCTCGCCCGCGGTCACCTGCGCATGGTGCCGACCGCGGATCCGGCATCAGTCTACTAGCCCCGGCGGCGCGGCTCGAACATCTCCACCACCCTGGCGAACAACTCGGGGTCCGCCTTGGCTGGCGACCCGGAGTCGAACGGCGGCTGTGGGTCGTACTCGATCGCCAGCTGCACTGCTTTTGCGGTCTCCTCGCCGGCGATCTCGGCGACGAGGGCGAGACCCATGTCGATCCCGGACGAGACTCCTGCGGCCGTGATGATCTTCCCCGACCGCACCACACGCGAACTCGTGGGAACTGCCCCCAACTTCTCGAGCCGCCCGTAGGAAGCCCAGTGGGAAGTGGCCTCGACCCCGGGGAGGAGACCCGCAGTCGCGAGGAACAACGACCCAGTGCAGACACTCGTTGTCCAGGTCGTCGTCGGATGGATGCGCCGGACGAACCTCACGACGGGGTCATCTTCCGCGAGATCCGCGTCCGCGAAGCCGCCGGGAACGACCAGAACATCGAGTGCATCCACCTCGTCGAAGCCCACAGTTGCGTTCATCGTGAGGAGGCCAGTGTGATCAGCGACGGGTCCCGCACTCTCGGCAACGAAGAAGGCATCCACACCGGGAACATCGACCAGGGTCTGGAACGGGCCGACGATGTCCAGTGCTGTGAAGCGCGGGTAGAGCACCAGCCCCACCGTGACCGCTGCCGGATCCTGACTGGGCGCCATCCCGTTCCCCCGTGTGACCCTGGCCGCCGGTTCAGCGGGCGGCCTGGATGGCCGACCACACGCGGAAGGACGTGCAGGGCATGTCGATGTGCGTGACGCCGAGGTGGCTGACCGCGTCGACAACCGCGTTGTGCACGGCCGGTGTGGCGCCGATCGTGCCGGCCTCGCCGATCCCCTTCGCGCCGAGCGGGTTGCGCGGCGTGGGCGTCTCCATCACCACGCGCTCGAAAGACGGGAGTTCCGCGGCGCTGATGATGCCGTAGTCGGCGAAGTTCGACGTCACGGGGTTGCCGTCGGCGTCATATGCGACCTCCTCCAGCAGCGCCTGGGCGATGCCCTGGGCGAGACCGCCGTGGACCTGGCCGTCCACGATGAGCGGGTTGATGATCGTGCCGGCGTCGTCACACGCCACGTGGCGCACCACGGCCACCGAACCGGTCTCGGTGTCCACCTCCACCACGCACACGTGCGACCCGAACGGGAACGTGGATCCCTCGGGCTTGAAGTCGACGTCCGCGAACAGCGGCACGGTGGCCACTGCGGCGAGCTCGGACCACGTGCGCGCCGGCTGCGGGGACCCCTGCACATGGAACGCGCCGCGCACGGTGTCGATCACGACGTCCTCGGGTGCGGCCTCCAGCATGTCCGCGGCGAGCTGCCGCGCCTTCTCGACCACAGCCTCGGCGGCCAGACGCGCTGCGGTGCCGCCGACCTGGAGGCTGCGCGAGCCGCCGGTGCCCCCGCCGTGGTCCACGTCCTCGGTGTCACCGAAGCGGAACTCGATGCGCTCCATCGGGATGCCGGTGGACTCGCTCACGATCATCGCCCACGCGGTGTGGTGGCCCTGGCCGTGCGATGACGAGCCGGTGCGCACGATGGCACCGCCGTCGGCGGTGATCTCCACCGCCCCGTACTCGCCGCTTCCCATCGGGTTCGTGGTCTCCACGTAGCTGCTGATGCCGATGCCCAGCTGCACCGGGTCACCAGACTCGCGGCGGCGCCGCTGCTCGGCGCGCAGGCCTGCGTAGTCGGCGGCGGCGAGCACCTTGTCGAGCGCCGCCTCGTACTCGCCGCTGTCGTACTTCGCACCCATCGGGGTGGTCAGCGGGAACGCGGACGGCTGCAGGTAGTTGCGGCGACGCACCTCGGTGGGGTCGATCCCGCAGGCGCGCGCGAACTCGTCGATGGTCCGCTCGATCGCGGCGGTGGCCTCCGGGCGTCCGGCGCCGCGGTACGCGACCGTGGGAGAGGTGTTGGTGACGACCGAGTGCGACTCGAACTGGACCCGTGCGATGTCGTACACGCCGCCCGCCATCATGCGGGTCATGTACGGCAGCACCGCGCCAGCCTTGGCATATGCACCGGCGTCCTGGACGACATCCAGTCGGTACGCAGTGATGCGGCCGTCCTTCGTGCCGCCCATGCGGGTGCGCTGGCGCTGCGCACGGCCGTGGCCCATGCTCAGCATGTTCTCGGTGCGCGACTCCGTCCACCGGACTGGACGGCCGAGCCGGCGAGCGGCCCACCCGACCATGATCTCCTCTGCGTACACGCCGGACTTGGCGCCGAAACCGCCACCGACGTCGGGCGTGATCACGCGCACGTCGGACTTCTCGACACCGAGCGCGTCGGCCAGGCCGTCACGGGCACCGTGGGCGCCCTGGCTGCAGGCCCACTGCGTCAGCTTCCCGCCGTCCCAGCGCGCGGCGCACGAGCGCACCTCCATGGGTGCCGTGGCCACCTTGTTGTTCTCGATGACGAGATCCACGACGACCTCGCAGCCCTCGAAGATGTCGGTGTCGTCCGGGTTCGCGAACTTCAGCACCACGTTGGTGCCCGCCTCCGGGTGGAGGATGACGGCATCGGTCAGGGACTCGTCCACGTCCAGCACCACGGGCAGCGGCTCGTAGTCCACGATGACTGCCTCGGCGGCGTCGATGCCCTGCGTCTTGTCCTCGCTGATGACGACGGCCACGATGTCGCCCACGAAACGCACGGTGTCGACGGCGACGAACGGGAACCGGATGCCCTTGTTCATCATCCCGTTGGCGGGAGGGGCCGGCGCGAGATCGATGTCGGCGGCCGTCCACACGTGGAGGACCCCGGGCATCGCCGCGGCCTCAGCCGTGTCGATCGAGAGGATGCGGGCGTGCGCCATGCTCGAGCGCACGTAGGTGATGTGGACGGCCCCCTCGAGCGGGAGGTTCGCGATGTACGTGCCCTCGCCGCGGAGGAATCGCG
>CAYXRQ010000048.1:0-8174 GCA_964466765.1 uncultured Bifidobacterium sp.
GGATGCCGACGGGTGGGTGCGCCGGTTCGTGGAGAAGCCGCAGCCGGGCGAGACCCAGAGCCGTGTCATCAACGCGGGAACGTACGTGCTCGAGCCGTCCGTGCTGGACCGCATGCCGCCCATGCAGAAGCTGTCCATCGAGCGCGTGGTGTTCCCCGCGATGGTCGCCGATGGCTGTCTCGCTGCGATGGCCACCGACGACTACTGGATCGACACGGGCCGCCCCGACACGTACCTGAAGGCGAACCTCGACCTCATCGACGGCACGCGCTCGTTGATCCTGTCCTCTGTCGGCCCGAACGCACGCGTGTCCGCGTCCGCCTCCGTGACCCACAGTGTCATCGGGGAGGGGGCCACGGTGGACGACGGGAGCGTCATCGTCGATTCGGTGGTGCTGCCCGGGGCGCACGTGGGCGCCTCGGTGCGGCTGGAGCGCAGCCTCGTCATGGGGACAGTCGGCGCGGGAGCCTCCCTCACCGACTGCGTCATCGGCGCCGACGGCACTGTCTCTCCCGGCGCGCAGCTTGTCGCGGCCAGGGTGCCCGACCCTGCCACGATGGGGTGATGCGGATCAGCCGGATCATGGTGTGCGGCGGTGCCGGGTTCGTCGGATCGCACCTGGTTGACCGCCTGCTCGCCGATGGCCACGAGGTTGACGCGGTCGACGACCTCTCCACGGGCTCGCTCACGAACCTCGCGTCCGCGCGCACGGCCGTCGGCCGGTTCAAGTTCCAGAACATCGCCGTCGGCACCCCCGAGTTCGCCGAGCTCGTCTCCCTGCGCCGTCCGGAGGTCGTCTACAACCTGGTGTCCATGGCGCCGTCGCTCTGCCACCTCCAGGGGTGCCTCGCGTCGGTCTCGGCGGCCACCTCCGTCCTCGAGGCCGCCCGTCTCTCTGCCGTCACGAAGGTCGTCGCCGCACTGCCCGCGGGCCTCCTCTACGGCCAGGTCGCCGCGAAGGAGTCCCCCGTGAAGGAGGGGCACCCCAGCGAGCCCCGCACCACGGAGGAGGTGTTCGCCCGCGCGATCGCCGACCTGCACGCCGTGTACCGCGACCGCCACGGTGTCGACCACACGGTGCTCGCCGTCGCCAACGCCTACGGGAGGCGGCAGCGGGCGGAGGACGGCGTGGTCGCGGCGTTCGTGGATGCCCTGGACAACGCGAGGCCCGCGGTCATCCACGGGACGGGGAAACAGACGCGCGATTTCGTGCACATCGATGACGTCGTCGATGCGCTCGCACTGTCCCTCGACAAGGCGGGCGGGGTGACCGTGAACGTGGGAACCGGCACCGCGACGTCGGTCAAGGACCTCTGGACATTGATGTCCGGCGCGTCCGGCCTCGCACCGCGCACGAGCACAGCGCGGCCGAACGACCTCACGCGTCTCTCGCTCTCGCCGGTGCGGGCGCGCATCCAGCTGGGCTGGTCGCCGGCCACGAAACTGCGGGACGGCCTGAAGACCGTCCGCTGAGTCTCAGCGGAACAGGTCCTCGGCCGCGGGCCTGATCAGTTCCTCCACCGAGGAGTCGCGGAACCAGGACGGGTCCGCACCACGGATGACGGACACGGGCACGCCCTCCGACTTGCCCATCACGAGCTCACCCATGGAAGCGAGCTCGTCGGCGACCGCCACCTCGGTCACCTGCATCACGCGGCCGAGCGCGTCCTCGGTGCCGCGGAGGTCCACGACGCCGGCGATCCCGGCCACGCCGATGGCGACGTCCGTGAGTCCCTTTCGCCACGGCCGCCCGAACGTGTCGCTCACGATCACGCCGACGCTGACGCCCAGCCTGGCGCGGATGATGTCACGGATGCGCCGTGCCGAGCGGTCGCTGTCGAGCGGCAGGAGGGCGGCGAACCCGCGCTCCACGTTGGACAGGTCGATCCCGCTGTTCGCGCAGATGAACCCGTGCTTCGTCTCGGTGATGATGAGGTCACCGCGGCGGCGCACCACCCGGCGGGCCTCCTGCTCGACCAGTCCCTTGTGCGAGAGCGGGTCGTCGGGGTCGATCGCGACGAGGCGTCCCTCTGCCTTCGACACGATCTTCTGGGTCACGATGAGGACGTCGTTGTCGAGCAACGGCCCGTTCGGCTCGGCCGAGCAGGCCTCCACGATCACGTCCCCCAGCTGGTCACCGGGCTTGATCTCCCCGATGCCCTCCACGCCCCATGCGGTCATCCGTGCCATGTCAGGATCCTTCCCCTCGTGCCGCGCCGAGAACCGTGCGGGCGAGCGCCTCGCCCACCCCCGGCCTCGACATGATCGTGTCGGTCACCACGCACCTCATCCCGCATGCCTCCACCTCGGGCGCGAGCGCGGCGTCCTGCTCGTCGATGACGAGTGTGCCGCACACCGGGGCGTACAGGCGCGCGACCCCGACCACCGTGGGCTCCATCCCGAGCTCGGTGAGCATGCGGTCGGCGGGACCCTTCAGTGCTGCTCCGGCGACGATGGGCGAGACCGCCACCACGGACCCGCGCCGCGCGGCGAGTGCACCGTCAACGCCTGAGAGCGCGCGCAGCGGCCCGATCGACACGATGGGGTTGGACGGCGCGATGACCACGCAATCCGCGTCGGCGAGCAACGAGAGGTCCCGGAACACCGCCGTGTCCGCACCGTCGAACTCGACGCGCGACACTGCGACGGAGTGACGCATGCCCACGAAGTACTCCTGGAAGGACACGACACTTCCGTCGGCCGCGAGATGGACGAGAGTCGCGACGCGGTCGTCGGACATGGGGACGATGCGCACGCGCACGCCGAACGCGCGGCGGACCTCGTCGGTGACCTGGGTGAGGGTGGCGCCCTCGGCGAGCCGTGAGGTGCGGTAGAAGTGGGTCGCGAGGTCGGTGTCGCCCAGGTTGAACCACCGTTCGCCCGCACGCGAACCGGTCGGTCTCACCTCGCCGAACCGGTCGAGTGCGCCCATGGCGCGCCACGTCTCGTCGCGCAGGCCCCAGCCGCGCTCCGGGTCGATCGCCGAGGCGAGGGTGTAGGTGACCGTGTCGATGTCGGGGCTGATCGACAGCCCGTGCATCACGGTGTCGTCAGCAGTGTTGACGACGGCGACGATGTCCTCCGGCGCGGTGACCTGCTGCAGACCGCGCAGGAAGCGCGCGGCCCCAACGCCGCCGGCCAGCACGGAAATCATGGGAACAGCGTACGGCGGGTGCATTCCCCGTCACCCATGCGGGAAACGGAGCGCATGGCGCCCCGGTTCACGGTGGCGCAGGGGTCCGCAGTGGTACCGTCTCTTGGTCTTATCGGCACGAACAAGGACTTCAGATGCCCCGCGCTTTCATCACAGGTATCACAGGTCAGGACGGCCAGCATCTCGCGGAGTTCCTTCATTCGAAGGGCTACCAGGTGTTCGGCATGCTCAAGGGCCAGAACAACCCCCGCGCCCTCCAGATCCGCGACGAGTTCCCCTACGTGGAGCTCGTGCCCGGTGACCTGGCCGACCTGCCGAGCCTGGTGTCCGCGCTCGAGCATGCCCAGCCCGACGAGGTCTACAACCTGGGCGCGATCTCCTTCGTGGCGATGTCGTTCGGGCAGGCCGAGCTGACCTCCAACATCACCGGGCTCGGCGTGCTGCGCATGCTGGAGGCCGTGCGGATGGTGGGCGGCACCCAGGACAACAGGATCCGCTTCTACCAGGCCTCGTCCTCGGAGATGTTCGGCAAGGTGCGCGAGGTGCCGCAGACGGAGCTCACGCCGTTCCACCCGCGCTCGCCGTACGGATGCGCCAAGGTGTTCGGCCATGACATCACCGTCAACTACCGCGAGAGCTACGGCATCTACGCGTGCTCGGGCATCCTCTTCAACCACGAGGGCCCGCGCCGCGGTCTCGAGTTCGTGACGCGCAAGATCTCGAACACTGCCGCGCGCATCAAGCTGGGCGTGCAGGACGAGCTGGTCATGGGCAATCTCGACGCCAAGCGTGACTGGGGCTACGCAGGCGACTACGTCCGCGCGATGTGGCTGATGCTCCAGCAGGACGCCCCGGACGACTACGTGGTCGCCACCGGCGAGACGCACTCCATCGAGGAGTTCCTCACGCTCGCGTTCGCGGAGGCCGGTCTCGACGACTGGCGCCGCTACGTCCGCCAGGACCCCAAGTTCTTCCGGCCAGCCGAGGTTGACCTGCTCATCGGCGACCCGAAGAAGGCACAGGACAAGCTGGGCTGGAGGCGCGAGGTCGACTTCCCGGCGCTCGTGAAGATGATGGTCCGCCACGACCTCGAGATCGAGTCCGCGCGCCTGAAGAAGTAGGTCAGCCCTCGACGGGGTTGTCGAAGACTCCGTCGAGGAGCGACTCGGCGTCAGGCACCGCGCCGGCATTGATGCGTGCGCGCAGCGACGCGAGGAAGGCGACGAACGTGGCCGCGCAGCTTACGACCAGACCAAGCTCGACGCGCAGGTAGAGGTCGTCGGACACGAAGGCGGTGACGACCACGAACAGGGTCGCCCCCGTCAGCCAGCTGAGCGCCACGAACTTGTGCCCGTGCAGCGCGATCACCGCCTGCGCGACGGCCTGGGCGAGCATGAAGAGCCCGCTCGACATCGCGAGCAGGCCGAGGGTGCGCCTGTCGAGACCGCCCTCGTACATCACGTCGAGGACCTGGGGCCCCACGGCGAAGGCACCCAGCGTGCCGACCACCGCGACCGTGGCGACGACCACCATCAGCCGCCTGAAGCCGGCACGGAACTCCTCCATGTCGCCCTCGGCGGCGAGCTTGGCGAGACGGGGGAGGAGCGACGCCTGGATCGCCTGGAACATGAAGAGCGGGATGCGGGCGAGGATCACACCGTTGCCGAACGCCGTCACCCTGGCGGCCTCGGAACTGGACGCGAGCACGTCGACCCCGAGAGGGCCCGCGTTCACCAGCGCCGCCGACATCATCGACCCGACGAGGAGCCACCCGAGATTCGGCGTGATGTCGCGCAGTTCCACCGGCGGGCCGTCATGCGTGACGAGCTCGCGCCGGGCGGCGACGATGAGCACGGCCACGAGCGGGCTGAGCGCGACTGTCAGTGCATACGGGCCGACGGTGTCGACCCCGGCGAGCCAGAGCACCAGGCACGCCGCGATCCGGATCGCGCTGTCCGCACCGAGGATCAGCCCGTAGGCGGCGAATCTCGCCGAACCCGAGGCGATGCCGCGGCCGACGTGCGCGACGGCGTACGCCACGATGGTCAGGACCAGCGCGAACGTGACGATTGCATAGCCCTCGAACATGTGCTCGGTGAGCCACGCCGACGCCGCGAGAACCGCGACGAGCAGTGCGCCGCCGAGCCCGACGGCGAGGGTGAGGACGCGCGTCACCACCTGGCGGCCGCCCTGCCCGAGCGCACGACGGTGGGCGAGCGCGCGGCCGAGCTCCTGCTCGACAGGGATGAAGAAGCCGGGCACGAGCGTGAACGCCACGAACCACAGCGCCATGATCGGCTTGAAGAGCTCCTTGCCGAGGGCGACCTGGCCCAGCTTGAAGAACGCGAAACTGGAGAGCCCCGCGATCAGCAGGCCGGCACCGACAGGAAGTGTCCCCTCCGGCAACGGGGCACGGTTCGTGCTCGCTGCTGCGGCGGGGGTGTCGGACACCGGATCGAGGCTAGTGGCGCGCCTTGGGTGAGAACTGTCCCATCATCTCGCGGCGGCGCACCTGCGCCTTCTGGAAACCGAGCACCGCGAAGCCGACTGCGGTGTAGCCGATCTCTGTGGCCTGCTTGACGACGGGATGGGAGAGGACGGCGCCGACGTCGATCCTGCGGATGTCGACGTTGGTGAGGTCGATGGAGTGGAGTGCCGGGAGCTTGATGTCCGGGAACTTGACGTCAGGAAGCGTGACGCTGGGGAACTTGATGTCAGGCAGCTTCAGATCGGGGATCCGGAACGTCGGCACATCGAACTTGGGGAGGGTGGGGAACTGCAGTGATGCCATGCGGGCACCATAACGGCATGTGCTTGCTCTTGCTAGCACTTCTGCGAGATTTGTCATGTGTCACGCCCGGGTGCCCATGAGGGCGGCAACTAGCCTCGCGGGGGCGTGTCTGACCCAGACCTTGACCATGCCTCTGACTATGCCTCTGACCGGGCCCCTGATGATGCCCCTGACAGGGCCTCTGACCGGGTCCCTGTCGAGTCGCTCGACCCTGCACCACCTGTCGTGGCCACGATGGTCGTCCATGAGCCGGGGGACTGGTTCGCCGAGACCGTCGCGGCCCTGGCCGCCCAGGACTACCCGGGACTCCAGCACCTCTTTCTTCTCTCCGGGGATCCCGCTGCTCCGGCCAACCGGCCGGCCCGGGACCTCATCGAGACGGCCCTGCCCGGTGCCGTCATCAGGTACACCGGGGGCAACCCGGGGTACGCAGCGTCCTGCAACGCAGTCCTGAACCTCGTCCAGGGGGACGGAGGGTTCTTCTTGTTCCTCCACGACGACGTGGCGCTTGCCCCTGGTGCCGTGTCCCGGCTGATGGAGGAGACCCTCAGGTCGAATGCCGGGGTGACGGGACCCAAACTCGTCCACTGGGACGACCCGCGGATGATCCAGAGCGTCGGCGTGGCGGTGGACCGCCTCGGCGTGTCGATGCCCCTTGCCGACGACGGCGAGATCGACCAGGAGCAGCACGACATCGTCCAGGACGTGTTCGTCCTGTCGTCGGCGTGTCTCCTCGTGCGCGCCGACCTCTTCAGGTCCGTCGGCGGCTTCCACGCCCCGCTCCCTGCGGCCGGCGCGGACCTCGACCTGTGCTGGCGCATCCATCTCACCGGTGCACGCGTCGTCGTCGTGCCCTCTGCGGTCGCGCGCCACCGTGAGGCCGCCGCCGACCGGGCCGCCCTCGAGGACGACGCCACGGACGACCGGACGCACGAGAACGACGCGGCACGTCTCGCCACGGTGTTCACGCTCACCTCGCGGCCGAGGCTCTTCGCCACAGCGGTCGAGGCCCTGGTTGTCGGTCTGGTGCATGCGCTCGTGGTGCTCGTGACGGGGTCGCCACGCCGCGCACTCGACGAGGTCCGCGCCCTCGTCTCCGTCCCGTTGTCCGTGCGTGCGATCGCCGCGCGGAGACGGACCGTCACGCGGGTGGTCTCCGATGCGGAGGTGCATGCGCTGCAGGTCCGCGGGAGCGCGCACATTGTCGGGTACCTGCGCAGGAGGGACCGGCGCCGCGGGATCGAGCAGGCCCAGGCCACCGCCGCCGGGGCGCGCGAGGTGGCACCGCGTTCGTCAATCGTGCTGTGGACGGTGCTCGTGCTCGTGCTCGTCGTCGGTTCGCGCTCGCTCCTGCTCAACGGCCCGGCGGCCGTAGGCCAGTTCGTGCAGCTCGATGACGGTCCGCGCTCGCTGCTCCGTGCGTTCGCGAGCGGGTGGTGGGGCGCCGGGTTCGGTCAGGTCGGTTCCGTCCCCACGGGCGTCGGCCTGACGGCTGCCGCCGGCGTGGCCACCCTCGGCAACATGGGCCTCCTGCGCACTCTCCTCATCGTCGGCGCGCCGCTCGTCGGGTGGATCGGTGTGTGGAGGTTCGCATCCGTGCTCACCACGCGGGCTGCGCGCGTCGCCGCGACGCTCGCCTATGCGGCGGTGCCGCTCGCGTGGGCGTCGATCGCCTCCGGGCGCTGGGGCGGGCTCGTCACGTACGCACTGTTCCCGTGGCTCGCCCACCACATGCGCAGGCTCGTCGGGCACGTCCCCGTGCTGCGCGCGTCCGACGTCGACGAGGACGCATTCGGCGACCTCGTCACTGCGGAGTGGCGGCGCACGTTCCTCGCGGCGTCGCTCGTCGGCGCTGTCCTCCTCGCGTTCGAGCCGGGCAGCCTCGTGACGATCGCGTTGCTCGGCGCGGTGTGGGCCCCGGTCACGCTCCTCCACGGGGCACGCCTGCAGTGGTCGGTCCGCTGGGCCGGGATTCCGGTCGCCGTCACGGTCGCGGCCGTCGTGATGAACCTGCCGTGGGCGGCCGCCTACGCGCGCGAAGGCTGGTGGGAGGCCGTCACGGGGGCGCCGGTGGAGGGCGGCCGGTCGCTCGGCATCGGGCGCCTCGCCACTTTCCAGGTGGGTGACTATGTGCTCGGGCAGGTTGCGGTCCTCCTTGTGGTGCCCGTCATCGGCGCGATGCTCGTCGTCCGCGGTTCGCGCCTGCCGTGGGCCCTGCGCGGCGCGATG